>JBIKQN010000147.1:0-4935 GCA_044349615.1 Phycisphaerales bacterium | reverse complement strand
GCGGTGTCAATCACCGACCTTGTTGGTGCCATGGAAGATTGACCCGCCGCGCACACGCGCTGAGCCGAAGATCTCTTACTTCAGATCAGCATCAACGCCAAGGTATTCGCGCATGTGTTGCTCGTAAGTCTCTTGATCCTTGTCGCGGCTGAAATCAAGGCGCAATTCATTGATGACCTTGGTTCCCTGGCCGATCCACTGCTTCCACGTTTCGGCACTGATGTTCTCGAAGATCCATTGGCCCACCGGGCCGCGAAACGGCGGTTCTGCAAGCTTGTTCCCGGGCCGGCCAGTTCGCTGGCAAATGAATGTTCCGGAAGCCTTCAAACGCTCTGCCGCAGCGTCCACTTCAGCAGCAAGCTTCGGTGGCTCACGCCCTATGGAGCGCAAGAGTTCCGCCATGGCATTTCGTGGCATCATGTCGCCCTTGCGCGCGGCAGTTTCGTAGCCACGGGTGAGTACATCCACGGCTCGATCAGCCCATCCGGCGCCGATCATTGCCTGACCGGCAAGTTGGAACGCCTTGCTCATGTCGGGCGCCAATTCCACACAGCGCTCAAAGCTGCGAGCCGCTTCGGCGTGCCGACCCGAATCAAGGTAGGCCTTGCCCAAGGAAAAGTGTGCCATCTCATTGGTGGGATCGGCGGAAGCCATCTTCTCAAACTGTGCGATGCGGTCAACGGATTGCGGGGCGCCTGCAGTGCTCATGACCGGATCATAGGAGCGATAGCGCCGAGCGGCCGCACTGGTTTGGCGCCCCGTGCGGGTCGAACCCAGTTTTTTCGGTGATACGCCCACCACTCAAGAACCAGCAGGACTAGCGCCGCCGCCAACGCAAAGGGCCATAGATCGCTGAGCGATCCGCCCTCGCTTCCCGTGCCAAGCACCAACTGCGCGCCGACCGAAAGTTGGTCGGCCGCTGCAATTCGGCCCTCGCCTTCAGCGGCGTTCACTGCAAACACGCGACGCTGCTCCCCGCGATCATCGGTCCATCGGAATTCGTATGTACCCGCACGAACCAATGGGCCAAAGGTCACTGAACCCTCGCGCGCTTGCAGTTGCTGCGTTGTTCCATCAGGAAGCGTGAGCATTGCCTCCTTCACGCCAGCGGCAGTACGTACTGAGAGCGTCTCGCCTGGATGGTGTTCTTCCTGCACCGCCGCCTGGTCAAGTGCGCCAAGCCACTCCACGGCATTCGCAATGAATGTGACGAAGCCACGCTGGAATGGCCAGTTCGAGTCAAGCGGTTCAAAGGTCACGATGACGGCAGCAACGAGTCCGCGGCGCGCCACCACAACAAGCGGAACGTCTGGCCCTTCAATGATCGACTCCACATCAGAGGTTGGCGCTATCGCGGTGGCCTTCGCAATAAAGAGATCGTCTAGATTGACTGCGCGCAGCAACGGATGCTCACTCCGCTGCGATCGCACCGAGAGCTTTTCTTTGCTCCCGTATGGATTGAGCCCCTCAATGCTGATGGGAACGCCTAGCAAGAGATAGCGCCCCGGCGGCAAGGGATCAGGAAGTGCAGTGGGCGCAGCAACAATCACATCAAATTCGTCGCTCTTCACTCCGCGCGTGGCAAACTCAGCGGCACTCAGAAACTCAACTTTTTCGGCAGGAATAGCGGACACAACATTCTTTGTGGCAAAGTCAATTGCACCAACCACCGCAATGCGCAAACGCCGCGGCGCACTCACTGCAATATCAGCACGATTGTCTGCAAGCATTGCATCTGCACGCACCAGTGACACAGAAATCACTCCGGCGCGCGGCTGAATGATCGGCGGGAATGTCACGCGCTCGTAGCCCGGCTTGTAGGGAGCTGATGCCGCTCCGGAACCAACGGCGCCCACCGCCGTACTCCCTGATCCAGAAAGCAATCCACTCGCGGCCGGAACCTTCACTGGCTTCGGTGTGATCGATCGACGCACTCCATCAATCGAGAGTTCTAGGTCCGTCTCGATGGCCTCCGGGCCATCGTTGCGGACCGTGACAAATACCTGAATCACGCCGGGCTCCGTTGCGCTTCGCTCAGCTGCGATTCCCTCAATGCCAGCATTGACTGCGTCGGCACGACCGCACACGTGATAGGACACTGTCTCTCCCGGTCGGATCGCCTCGGCAGCGAGGTCCGCAATTCGACCATCCGACCATAGCTCAAGCGAGGCACCTTCACTTGGCGTGGCACCCTGCGTTTCCGGATTGATGACAGTTGCAAATGCTCGTGCAAGGGACAGTGCATCGCCAATTCGGCTGCCGCCATCGGTTTGCTCAATACGGTCAACCGCGCGCTTCAGATCACCGCTTGAACGCGTGAACGGCTGCATGATCTTGGCAGAATCAGAAAAACTAATGACCATCGTCTCTCCAGGAATCGAAGAGAACAGGCCACCTGCAAACAATTGGTCGATGCGTTCCTTCGCCTGGTTCTTGGCGATGGCAAGACGAGTCTGTTTGCCGTCAAGATCGGTAGCAGACATTGATGCTGATGCGTCAATGATGATGATGGATCGTCCGCCAGATGAGAGCCCAAGATCCATTCGAGGCTGCATCAGCGCAAAGGCAACGAACGCCAGGAGCCCCAGTTGCAAGAACAAGAGGATGCTCGGTCGCAGACGTTGAAACGGTGTGTTGGCCCGCACATCTTCCACGCTGCGTTTCCACAACAGCGTGCTCGGCACTGCTGCCGCGCGTCTGCGCAACTTGAGGAAATACAACGCAACCAAGAGCGGCACCAGCACTGCTGCCACTGCAGCTCCAACGAGCGGCGTCAGCCAGACGATTGCAAGCATGGACGGCGCCGGTGCACTTGCCCAAAGAACTGTTCCAAGCGAATCGACAGACAGAGCTGCGGGAAGAACTGCGCTCATCGAACGAGCCCTCGCTGCCGAAGGTATTCCAGAAGAAGCGCGTCGATTTCAGTTGAAGTGTCCACCACCATATGCATAATTGAGCGGCGAATTGCAAAGTCGCGCAGGCCGGCGCACCACGCACCAAGGTTGGCCCGGTACTGCTCAACGAGGCCTGGGCTCGCAGTGACTTCCGCTTCGTCGCGGTCTTCCGCATCAGTGAGCCGCCAATCGCCAACCAGACCATGCGCGCCTGGATCAATTTCCTGCGGCGCTAGCGTCTGCATGCACCACAGGTCATAGCCACGCCCTGCCACGTAGCGCAGACCCTTCTCATATCCCTCCTTCAGGAGGAAGTCACTCACCACCAACATCACCCCCCGACCCTGGCGAGCGAGTGCAAGCGATTTCATGGATTCCTCAAAGGACCCAGTGCCACCAGACTTCAGGTTCAAGATCCATTTGCCCATCTCTGACGTCTTTCGGCGCCCACGCAGATTGGAAATCTTCTGCATGCCACCCTCCCCGCCAAAGGCAGCAATCGTCACGCGATTGTGATTGACCAATCCGATGTAGCCAAGTGCCATTGCCAATCGCTGCGCAAACACCATCTTGTTTGGGTCACCCCAATCCATGGATGCACTCGTGTCGATCGCAATGACAAGCGAGAGATCCTCTTCTTCAAGGAAGATCTTCAGGAACAGTCGATCAAGGCGTCCAAAGATGTTCCAATCGATGAAACGAAGGTCATCACCGTGAACGTACGGGCGGAAGTCAGCAAATTCAACGCTCTGCCCTCGACGCTTGGAGCGGCGTTCGCCCTGAATCTTGCCAGTGAAGATCTTGCGGCTCACCACATCAAGCTGACCGATGCGCGCCATCAATGCTGCATCGATGAGATCATCCACTCGCTCAGGGCGCTTGCGACTTGGTTGCCCTTGGAAGAACAGGCTCATGCGCCGCCCTCCGGAACCTGACGCTTCAGACGAGTAATGATGCCATTGACAATCCCATCAGAATCAAGTCCGTCCGCCTCCGCCTCGAAACTTGGGGCGATGCGATGCCGCAATGCACTTGCAGCCACCGCATGGATATCTGCAATGGAGACATGGAATCGACCATCAAGCAATGCGCGGACCTTAGCGGTGGTGACGATGGCCTGCGCAGCACGCGGGCTTGCTCCAACTGCAATATCCCGTGCTGCATGCTGATCTGCATACTCACCACCCGGATGCGTAGCAAGCACCAAGCGAATGATGTAGTCCTGCACGGGATCTGCAATCACAATTCGACGTGCAAGACGCTGCGCCTGCAGTATGCGCTCTGCATCCAAGATGGGCGTCACTATCGACTCGGCAGACGTAGTGGTTCTACGCAGGATTTCCTGTAAATCTGAGCGCTCGACGGATGGAACGGCGATCTTCAGCAGGAATCGATCAAGCTGCGCTTCTGGGAGCGGATAGGTGCCTTCCTGCTCAATGGGATTCTGCGTTGCAAGCACTAGAAACGGAGCGCGCAGTCGGTGTGTCTCACCGCCCACGGTGACGGATCGTTCCTGCATTGCTTCAAGGAGCGCCGATTGGCTCTTGGGGCTCGCGCGATTCACTTCATCGGCAAGCAGAATCTGCGTGAAGATAGGACCCGGACGAAACTGCATGACGCGATGCCCAGCGTCATCATCCATGAGAATCTGTGTGCCGACAATGTCCGCTGGCATCAGATCCGGCGTGAACTGAATCCGGCTGAAATCAAGATGGAGTGCATCACCAAGCGTTCGTACCAAGAGCGTCTTACCGAGCCCGGGAACTCCTTCAAGGAGCACGTGCCCACCAGCAAAGAGCGCCCACAATGTTTGTTCAACCACCGACTGCTGCCCAACCACACGCTTGCCAATCGCCTCTCGCAATCGCAACGCCACCGCGCGGAAAGAGGCACAGCGCTCGCGCGCGACGTCATCATTGTCGATACCCGCATCGAATGCAGGAAGGCGCGCAATATCGCCAGGTAGTTGCGGGGCAATCACTGTCATGCTCCGGTACCGCCTTGACCATCGGTACCGCTTTGACCATCGGTACCGCTTTGC
>JBIKQN010000145.1:0-4939 GCA_044349615.1 Phycisphaerales bacterium | reverse complement strand
TGCAGGGGTCGCTCCGGTTGGAAAGGTTGCGCGCCCCATTGATGCGCCAATCGAATTGGCTGATGACATGGCAGGAGAGTTGCCCAACACGCCACGGCGCAGAGTGCTTGAGTTTGATGCTGATGATCACGGCGATCAAAGTAGCGAGTCACCGCGCAGGGCAAACAACTCAGCGGTATTGGCAATGGTGGCTGCCGCGTTGACACTGTTGCTTCTTACGCTGGTCTTTATCCTGACGACTTACGCGGGTAAGACACCAGCAACTCCAGCAACAATCGACACGCCCGTTGCTTCCGAGAAACCAAAGCGTGAGTTGGAGCCACTGCATTTGAAGGCAGGCGTGGACGATTCGCCTTCGGCAAATCCTCAGAAGGGTCCAGTAGATAGCACACTCAATCCGCCCAAAGATGATGCAGGCAATCGCGATCTGGACACTAGCAGCGGAACCAAAGCCGCAGTCATTGCACCAGATGCGATCGTGGAGCAACCTACTGAGGTTGTTCCCACGGATCCAAAGGTGCCCTCTGAAACACCAGAATCTGAGATGCCTACTGCGCCCGATGCGCCCGATGCGCCCGATGCGCTTCCTGTACCCGCTGCCCCAATCGCGCCCGTCATCCCAGTTGCTGTCGCGCCTTTGGTCATGCCAACTATTGCGAAGTGGGCAGCCGTATCAGCCTTTGAAACCGTCACTGTTGGTTCTGTGCAATTGCGATTACGCGTTGATATCGGTGAGGGTAGTGGCCGCACCGCGCGTTTCGTTTCTTCAAAGAGTCTCGTCTCAGCTGATGTGAAGATCACGCCGAGCGGTGGAATCGAATTCGGCAGTCCAACCATCAGTGCGAAGCCATCTATTGAGGGGTCACAACTTCTTGTCACAGGATCCGCCTCAGGATCTATCCCAGAGACTTTGAAAGTAGCACTCACGGATGCTGGCGATGAAAGTGCCGACAAAATGACTGCCGTTGCCGCCCTGCAGCTCGCACTTGAGCGCTGCACGGTGGAAGTGTTTGACAAAGGCGGAAAGTCACTTGGGTTAGTGCAATTGCGAGCAAAGTCAACAAAGCCACTTATTGTGGGCGACTTAAAGAACATGTTGTTCGCTGATCTCGGTGATAGTCCGATCGACGTACAAGTGACAGCGCCATCTCAATCCAGTTCAACAATCCGCGTAGGGCAGATGCAATCGCAGACGGTGAACATTGCTGACAATCTCACCCTGAGTGTTAATCGTGCAGTACAGAAGTCATCAACAAGCCTGAGAGCGGAAGCACTCAGCGGTAGTGCGCCTGGGATCCAGCGCACCACACTTGCTACCGAAGTGCAGCAATTGGCTGCCCGAAAGAGGTCGTGCGGCGTAGTGCGTGCGGTTGCGAATGGCGGTCTTCGGCCGAAGGATTTCGACCAAGATCTGCAGGCGGTGCAGAACGCATTGCTTCCTGAAGAGCAGGCAAAGTTTCTCGGCAACAATGGTCAGTCATTGCTGATCACGGACATTGCGGTCATGCGTCAAATGGTGGATACCGTTCTGCCGCGCATCGAAAGCGACCTTGACCGAGTAAGCAAATTGCTCAATGAAACCAAAGCGGCAGGTCAGGGGAAGCCCAGCACCCCGCAATGGCGCATTCGGATTTCAAATGAAGATGGAGTCGTCCTTCTTGATTCCGCGATCACACAACGCGGTGGTAAGCAATGAAGTCTTTCAAGATAAATCATTGGCTGTGTGATGTGTGCTGCAATCGGTTTGTTGCACAAGCGGCGATGGTCCTATTCATGCCGCCACACGAAGTGTTTGCGGGCGCCTTCAGCAGTGTGCCCCCCGCAACTGTGCTGGCCTCAGCAACGCGAATAGTGGCCGACAAGTCACTTGTTCCACCAGCCGGCGTGCATTGGCTTGATCCAAAGATTTATGCGCGCGCTGTGGATTCACTCTCCGATGTCAAGCCGGTGACGCGGACCATGATTCGCGCATCAGCGCGAATTGACGCAGTAACACTCGACATGGGGACGCCGTCGGAACTCTTTACGATCCGTTCAGGCAAGAGTGCTGTTGAAATGTGTTCCAAAGATTCCAAGGGAAATGACATTACGCTCGGAGCATTCCGTTGGGATGGCCCAACCCTGCAGTGGTCATGGAATCGAGTGATTGCAACAACGAACGCCAAGGCACTGGAGGCGCTTGATCGCGCACTGCTCACGGCCACCCTTCGTATGGATCTTGTTGGCGGGAAGCAGGAATTCATATATTTGCCACCTGCATTGGTGACTATGGCAATAGCCCCCGACAGTACAAAGCGAATCCCCATTGCAACGCCAGTTGGTCAAGTACTGGTCATTGGTGCGGTGGCTGACCTCGTCTGGACGCCATCGGACTACGAAGCGCCAGTCGGCACTGTTGCTCTCGTTTCTGATGCGGGAGAGATCCAGATCTCGTGGGATTCGGCTACTTCGGAATGCGTTGTGCAGTGGATTGCACAAGGGGTTCGTGAACTAGATGCCTTGCGGGCTGAGATTGCTGAACGCCGGAAAGAGTCAAGCAAGCGTTCGCCCGCCGAGCGCCGCATCATTGACATGGAGATTGCTGGCCTTGAGAGTAAATTGACTGAATTCCAAGCAGCAGCCCGGATGCGCGATGTTCAGATTGCTGACTTCCCGCTCATTACCATGACTGGTGGCAGTGGTCGAGTCTTTGCAAAGATTGACCTTGTGACGAAACAGAAGGCGAGTAAATGAACGCGGCCAAGCAGGAAATGTTCGAATCGGTTCGCTCTGTTGTTGCCGGAAGGCTGCGCGATGAGTCGCAGGTTCGTGAGCTGGCGCATCGTGTATCCGAAGAGTCAACAACGCTGCGTCGCCGCATTGATCGTGCGGTTGGCTACGCTCGCGCCGGATTGCGATTAGAAGCCTGCGCCGAAGCCGAAGCTGAACCTTCGATATTTGAACTTGCCGCTGCATTTGAAACAGATGTGATGCGGCAATGGCGCACCCTCTGTTCCAAGAACAAATTGCCGGTTCAGGATGAGATTGCCGGCGACGCGATCGCCGAGATTGAGGAAGCAATTGCCCTGACTGCGCCACTTCGGAGTCGGCTTGCGCACATGCGTAGGCTGGTGCTTTCCGATGCATCCGCTTGGCACCGGCTGGAAATTCTTCGCGAGTTGGTGTCGCGCGATCCAGACAATCCGGCTTGGCACGAAGACCGTGCGGCATTGGAGCCAGTCACAGCGAATGAGTTAGGCGATCGATTTGAAGATGCACTTGCTAAGGGATCGCTCGATGATGCTGAACTTTCGGTGACAAGGCTTGAAGACGGCAAATGGCACTGGAGTGGTGCTGCGAAAGTTGCTGCGCAATTGCGCGCGCGGCTTGACCGGGCGCTGGCAGTTCGTACGGCGCTTGAGGCGCGTGAAGTGATTGCTCGTCTTGATGAGGAATGGGCAGCCGAGAACGAACCCGGCGCGAATGCTGCGCTTGAATCATGGCGCGATCTCGAGCAGCGCATGCTTTCCTACGGTGGCGAAATGCCTGGAGACCTTCTTGCCCGCGTCGACGAGGCGGAGGCTTGGATTGCCAGTCGCCGGTCCGATGCAGCGGCGCATCGCGAGAATGTTGATCGTGTTGCTGCACTCGATCGGCTTGTTCGTGACGACGCCGTGACGCTGCCAGGTTTGCGAAAGGCATTGCGCTCTGCCGAACAGACCGTTGCGGGCGTTCCGGATGAGGTGCGTGCAGACGCAGAGCGAAAGATTGATTCGTTTGAGCGCAGTGCGCGCGTGAAGCGACTAGTACTGATTTCTGCAGTCGTATTGCTGCTGATTGCCGGATCGGTGGTCACGGTCTATGTGTTGCGACAGTCGGAACAGTCCAAGCGCATTGACGACATTGCTGCCTCAGTCATCGGAAATGTTGATGCTGGAAGGCTTGATGAGGCGGATCGCCAGCTTGCAGAAGCAGAGAAGCAGCCAGAAGTTGCCGGATCACCGAAGATTGCGGACGCACGAAATAAACTCTCAGCAGCTCGAGCTGCAATTGCTGATCGACACAATCAATTTGTCAGTCTGGTTGCAGAAGCTGGCGCCCCAGAATCGGAAAGCGCAAAGCCAGATCGAATCGAAGAAGCCAAGCAGTTTGTCCAGAACGCGGACGAGCAGGCGATAGTCACTGGTTGGATTCGTGCGAACACGAGCGCAGTCGACCAACGCCGCACAAGCCGCATGCAGGAAGGCATGGCGCGCGCCAAGGAAACAACACGGGAAATCACGGCCGCCAAGCCAACTGCTGATGCATCGTGGGACGGAGTATTCACGGCGTGGGAGAGTGCTCTCGCGGATGTTCAGCGCAAGTATGGAGAATTTGAAGAAGTCACCCAAGAGGTTCGCGCCGGTCGCACGAGCTTGATGGTGCAACGAACCAAGACAGACACGGCGCGCATGGAGGCTGGACGCGTGAGCAAGCTCGGTGGTCTTGGCGCAGCTGCTATCTCGCCGCAGAAGTTGGTTGCCGCCCTGACGGCCTACGCCTCCGAACATGATGCCTCTGCTGAAGCAAGTGACTTCAAGGATGCCATTGTTGCACTTCCGGCGTGGGAAGCGGTGGCCGCATGGTCGTCGGTTGCCCCGCGACCATCAGCGTTACTTGCGGACAAGTCTCAGGCAGATCGGGATGCGGCGATGGCAGCAGTGGATGAGTATGTTCGGACCTACCCGTCAAGCCCCTATGTGCCGAGTTGTGAGGCGCTTGCACCTTTGCTGGGAGCGGCGCCTGCTTGGCATGCATATCTCACAGAAAAGCTGGAGAGCATGGAGGCATTGACGTATTGGATGATCGAACGCAAGGATGGCTCTCGTTGGTATTGCAAGGGTGATCCGCGGACATCGCCGATGCAGATGCAAGATGGAGCGGGTTGGAAGAGCGTCTTGGTCTATCAAGGCAAGTCGAA
>JBIKQN010000146.1:0-4939 GCA_044349615.1 Phycisphaerales bacterium | reverse complement strand
CTGCGAAAGTACGGTTGGATTCATGCCAGATATCTCAGATAGATCTGCAAGGCTTGTAATTCCTTCGGGCTTGGCGCGTCGGCGAGCAACGATCGCATCGGCAACTCGTGGGTCAATCTCCAGTACTTCCTTCAGTACGGAGTCCGGGACGGTATTGATGTTCATTCGACCGGGGACGGGCTTGGTGAAGTCATCTGCCGTGGTTTCACGGAGCACGGCCCGCAGTTGTTCATTGGTCAAGTTGGTGACGGCGGCTGTGCCGCCCGCGCCGCCGCTCGCCTGCCCACCGCTTGATCGACCACTTGAACCGCCAGCCGGGGCAGTTGATGATCCACCCGATCCTCGGCTACTGCCCGCACCCCCGCTCGCGGTGCTTGTGCGACCGCCGTCCACGCTGACACCACCTCCGGACTGCCCGCCACCGCCACTCCCTCCGCCGGTTCTGCCACCGCCCATGCTGCCTCCTGACGGCCTGCCTCCAGTGCCACCAGTGCCTCCAGCGCCTCCAGCGCCACCAGTGCCGCTTGCCCCGGCAAGTTGACTCAGCGGCGTGGTGATCAGATTCTCAGGCTTTGCGTTGGGTTGGTTCCCGTACGTTGCTAATGCCTTCGCTTGGTTGGCATCAATGCCAAGCCGTTTGGTAAATGACTCTGCGTCGGTCCCCTTGAGTGGCAACTTATCTTCGCCACTCAGCGACATCGGACTCTGTACGGAACTAGCTGTCAGGTACTTAGACCATCCGCCATCAAGTTTGCCGTCGGGCTTGTCGTTTGGAAAGCTCTTATTGCCATCGTTCTCATTTGGATCAAGGCGCCCGTTGAGGTTCCAGTCCTCGCCTCGGACATATTGAGGCCATGCGCCAGCGACGAGTTCGATTTCAGCAAAGCTACGGAAGTTGCCGTTGCGAGGCTTGTAGCCCAGTGTTCGATTGCTGTAGTAATCACTCTCAGCGCCTAATTGTTGGACATCGTCATCTGCATCGCGCCAGTCAAGAATGGCATCAACAACATCGGGCGTCATGTTCGGCAGATTGGTGAGCTGGAGTCGCGTGGCTGTGTTGATGTTCAGCTTGGCGCCCTCATCAAGAGGACCTGCCCATTCAATCCCATCAAGAAAGTGCCGGATGTCCCATCCGCCAGTGGCGGTCGTTCCGGTGGCGTGCTCTTCCATATCCCGCACCACCGCCATCGGGTCATCGGGATCTGCGTTCTGGAGATGGAACTCCATGATTGCCACCATTTGCTCAACTCCGGCGCGCGCAGCCCAACGCGCTTGGACACGCGCCAGCGTTTCGCGACCAACCACAGCTTGGCGGAACGTGACAATCTGAGTTGCAGAGACGAGCACCGCGGCGACGGCTACAGCCCACACCACCACTACCACCACGCTTCCGCGATGCACCGCGGCACGTGCGCGCGCTCGTGGCTGAAGGAGCATCATTGGCCGCCTCTCCCACTAGCACCGGCGTTGGGTCGAGCGCCACCACTACCCATGCCTTGACCACCACGATCGATCCCCATGCCTTGACCGCCCCGGCCTCCACCCATGCCTTGGCCGCCGCCCATACCTTGACCGCCGCCCGGGCCACGCCCTGGTCCGCCAGCGGTTGGAATCGCTCCGCCTCCGCTAGCAGTGCCCACGCCGCCTGCAGCGCCTGTGCCGCCTGTGCCACCAGCACCGGCTAGGTCACCCGCGCCACCCGCTCCATTCGTTGGTTCTTCTTCTTCCGTCTCTGGGTCTGGCTTCGGTGCAATCAGACGATCGATGGCCACCACGGTTCGCAGATCAACATCGGGCGTAAGACCCACTTTGTCCGCACCAACAGGAACACCAGTGGCTGTCACGGTGATGCGTACTAGTTTCGGCAAGCCATCCACATCGGAGTCCCACTCCGTGCGCCATCCGCCATCGCCATCGCTTGCTTCCACGAGAAATCCAACGATGCCGTCAGCGATCGGCTCAGCCATCCCACCGCCATCGGGGCGCTCGTCCGGAACCATATCGCGTCGACGCCAGAGTGCGGAGCCAAGTTCATCATCCTCAACGCGATAGTGCGTCTCATACTCGCGTCCTTCCCCTTGGTATTCGATCGGGCGAATAGGGCGTAACGAGACATTGAAGATCAGCAGATCACTCCGTTCATGTCCACCAGTGCGCGCACTGGCTTCACGAGTGGTCAGGAGAAATCGCGTCTCAAAGAGGTCATCGGTGCGAGTGATGGCAGCGATGTCGCGGCGCAAAGCCTCAATCGACATGCTCGAGCGCTGAAACGCCTCCACTCGTTCACGCGCGATGTTGCGCGTCTTACTGAGTTGCGCCAGAGCAAAGGTCACGGACATCAACACCATGCCAGCAATCGTTCCGGCAACAACCAGTTCAATCAGCGTGAAACCAGGCTGTGAATGGCGCTTACTGTTGCGCTTCATAGCGGGCCTCACGATCGATTGGGGTTTCTGGTGTTCGCACTGGATCCTCAGTGTTCTCTGGGCGCGGCGCCATCAAGGTCTCCACCTGGTACTCCAAGTTGCGATCATCGCGCGCAATCGCCATCACGGTGTACGGATCACCAAGACCACGCTTCTGGATATCTAGTTGCCACTGCCAATTGTCAAACGGGGCATCGAATGCGCCATCGGATGCGCGGGACAGTTGCCACTCCACAACACCGACGGCGAGAACTTCATTGAGTAATCCGTCAAGGAGTTGCGCTGCAACAAGTTCGCGTTCCGAGCGCTGCTGCATGGCAAGTGAGCGCTCGGCGATCGAGATCACCGCAGCAAGACCAATGCCAAGAATCACCCCACCAATGATGACGTCAATGAGCGCCCAGCCGCGGCGCGCGGATTGCAAGCGCTTTACCGATGGCAGGGATTGCATCACCATGGCTCATAGTCCCGTCCAGCGCGGTTCAGGTCGATCGGCTCACGCGCGAACGGCGCTGGCTTGTCGGCATCAACACGCACCACGCTTGGCGAGCCCTGTGGCAGTGCCACGGTGGCATCCACACCAGGCCCCACAATGCGAATGGCAATCTTGGGGCGCTCGCCGCCGGGGGTACTTGCGATGGTCCATTCAACTGGATCAACGCGCTGATCATTGTTCTGAATTTCAACCAATTCCACGCCTGTGGGAAGGCTTACTGGCGCTGCAAAGCGGTCGGGGCGCCACGCTGGCAGCGCGTCTGCATCCTCTGGATCACTGTCCATCACCAGAAGGTGAATCCGGCCATCGTTGCCATCACGCCACAGGGCAACCTGCTGGGCACCCAGTGATTGCCGATATGCAAAGAGCCGCAACAACTCTGCAACCTGGTCGACCGAGTTGTCTGCCTCTTGCCGAGCAGTGCCAGTGAATTTCGGAACGATTGCCGCGGCTGCAATACCCAATACAACCACCACCACAATCAACTCGATGAGCGTGAACGCTCGCCGCGAAGCAATGGTGTGTGGAGCGTGGATGGAGCGTGCAGGTGTCATGAAAGTTGGCACGCTTGCGCGCGCGTTAGTTGCGCTTGTCGCCCGCGACTACATCCGCACCTTCGCCTTCGCCGCCCGCTTGGCCATCGGCACCGAAGCTGTACACGTCAAAGTCAAGGTTGATTTCGCCCGGGATACGGATCTGGTACGGGTTGTTCCAAGGATCCACGACTTGGTTTTTGTTGAGCAGTGCGCCATCGCCTTCAGTGAGTTCCACCAGTTCGAAGTCACTCGGCAGGGTGCTCATGCCCTTGGCGGTCATGTACATGCGCACTTGGTTTGAGATGGTCTCAGCATCGGCGCGCGCGGTCTTGCTCTTGGTGAATCCAATCCACTGCGAGACGCGCGGCACCACCAACGCGGCAAGGATTGCCATGATGGTGACGGCAACAATCAACTCCACGAGCGAGAAGGCTCGGCGTGCGTGGCGGGTAGGGCGGCGGAGGCGGTGGGTTCGCATGGGTTTCGGTGGATTCATGTCAGGAGTAAGGGGGCTGTGCACAACTGTGTGTTGTACGGATTGAACGCACGAGTTGGTCCGATCTGACATCGTCCATCCCGGCGAATCTCAGTGATGTCCAATAACCTCTTAAAGTCAACCGCCGAGCGCCTTTTGCATCTCAAGAAGCGGAAGCAAGATGGCGGCCAAGACGAACGCCGCAATCAATGCCATGAAGACCAAGAGCACGGGTGGTAGCAGTTTGGTGAAGAGTTTCAGGGAAGTATTGACCTGGCGGTCAAAGGCGGTGGCTGCATGAAGGAGCATGGGCTCGAGCCGCCCCGATCGTTCACCGATGTTGACGATCTGTACCAAGAGCGGCGGGAAGAACCCGCACTTCTCAAGCGGCTCGGCAAGCGACTGCCCGGTGGTGACTTTTTCCTGGACCCCGTCAATGGCGTCCATGAGCACTGTGTTGCCAAGTGTGTCGCGCACGATGTTCAGCGCGTTGAGGATGGGAAGTCCTGCCGATACAAGGGTGCCGAGGGTGCGCGTAAAGCGCGCCACGGCAATGTCGCGGACCAGATTCCCAACGATCGGGGTCTTGAGGAGCAAGAAGTCGATCTTGCGCTGGTTTGCTGGCGCTGCAACCCAACGTCGGAACCCGATCACACTGGCGACTACCAGAATGAGGACGAGCCACCACCACGCGTACATGAAGTCTGCAAAGCCGAGCAGGACTTTCGTGGGGAAGGGGAGCACCACACCAGGCTGACCGATGATGGGCGCCATGAGTCGTGGCAGCAGGAACGTCACTGCAACAATGATGCTGACGCCGATCATGCTTGCCACAATCAGCGGATAGATGGTTGCACCGACAAGTTCCCGGCGCAGTTCTACTGAGCGATCGAGGAGATCTGCAAGTTGGTGCATCACTTCACTCATGCGGCCGGAAGCATCCGATGCGCGCACCATGCCGATGATCATGTCATCGAAAGGTGGCCCGTATTCCTCCATCGCCTCA
>JBIKQN010000144.1:0-4966 GCA_044349615.1 Phycisphaerales bacterium | reverse complement strand
GGTGCGCGCCAAGTGCTTCGTCGTACCAGGCGATGGCATCCGACGCGCGTGCATCCGATGATCGAATCACGCGACCAATGATTGCAGCGGACGATTCATCGGCTCCATCACGTTTCCATGAGCCGCATACAAGGCGTTCCGCGCCGGCCATGTCGCGAATAGCGGCACTCAAATATGCGCGGCGCAGGTCAACTTGCCGCCACCCAGCAGGGATGATGGACCAACCTTCCGGCACAGCGGCCACCAACGCATAGAGCCGCAAGGCGCGTTCTGCACTTTGCTGCATGGCGGCATCGGGAACTTGCGCATCGGGCGAGAAGATGTACTCCGCAGGGAGCGTCACCTTTGCATCGGCGCGGTCAGCAAGCCAGGTGATTCCATTGAGAGCACCCACGTATGAAACCCCGGCAAGAAGCAGTGCTGCTGCAGCAAGCCACACGAGACCCGATCGCCCAATCTTGCCCTTTAGGCGTAAGCGAAGTCCATGAAATGAAACCGATGGATCGCGCAGAATCCGCCATGCCTTCCACGTGACAAAGACCGTGCACGCGGCGATTCCAGATGCAAAGAGGAGCGGCACGCCAATGTAAATGCCGCGCACGGCAAACAGCGTCAGGACACCAAGCAATGCGAACACAATCTCTTCTGACCAAGAGAGATCCCAACGTCGCTCCGCTGCCGCGGCCGAGCGCGAGGCAGATCGATCAATCATGACTGCTGGCTTGCCGATGCCAAAGCTCAACGCTTCGTTGGGACAACTGCTCACGCAATCCATGCACTTCATGCAGCCGACATCAACAACCATTCCAAAGTCCTTGATCTCTTCATGGACACGAACGTTGCTCGTACATACTGCCGTGCACACGCCACATGCGTGGCAGCGATCATGATCAACAACGATGCGCATGGGTGCCAGTTCGTCCACTGGCGCAAAGAACCCACCGTATGGACACGCATATGTGCAGTAGCCCTTTGACCCAAGCAGCCAAACCACCATGACGCCTGAAACGAGAACGAATGGAATGCCCATGGCAAGACCAGGGAATGTTGCCCAGAAATCCTGCGTCATGATGTGGGTTGTGAAACCCGGCCAACGCAGATCCGGCTGGATCCATGGTGCTACTGCAAATCGATAGAACAGCGGCCACACAAACATGTAGAGCGCCAAACTCAATGGCATCCAAACCAAGAGGCGCGATCGAAACGGCTTCGGACGAATGCCCACACGCGCTAGTGCCCACGCGGTTGCGTCTTGGATCGCTACCCAGTGGCAACCCCAACCACAGAACCAACGGCCAAGAAGTGCCGTGGAAAGCAGCGCAACGGCAAAGAAGATGGCACCCACAGTGATGATCCCGTCCTTGACGGTCTGCATTGTTTCACTTGGTTCAATCGGTGCAAGCGTGGTGCCAAGGGCAAGCCACTGCACGAGATGCCCAATCATAAAGAGCCAGACGCCTGCGAGCACGGCAGCACGGACCCAACCGCGGCGTGAGCCAAAGGAAGCACGGCTTGGCTTCGCGGTCGATGGCAATACAGGAAGAGCGATCGAAACGGGGCGATCGGTGGTTCGTGGGGTGCAGGAGTCCATCGCGTTTGCAATCGTACGCCGCTATGGCTGTGGGGGACGCATCTGGCGGACATATACTGTGCCGCAGACGTTATGGAAAGTGATCTCTACAAACTCCTCGGCGTCAGCAAGACAGCCAGTACGGATGACCTAAAGAAGGCACACCGTGGACTGGTCCGCAAGTTCCATCCTGATGTGAACAAGGAACCAGGTGCGGACGCGCGCTTCAAGGAAATCCAAGAGGCCTATGACATTCTTGCAGACCCAGAGAAGCGCAAGCTCTACGACCAATTTGGGATTGCTGGCGTCAAGAGTGGCCCTGTGGGCGGCGGCGGCGGCTCGCGCGGAGGTGCGGGTGGCGGCGATCCCTTTGGTGGCACTGGTCCGTTCGGCGGAGGCGGCGGTGGCGGTCAATCGTGGCAGAATGTTGATCCATCCACATTTGAAGATGTCTTTGGATCGATGTTCGGCCGAGGTGGGCCACGAGGTGGACGCGGACGCGGCTTCGGTGGATTCGAAGGCGATGAAGCGGACGAAGCACCACAGGCTGGCAGAAATGCGCCTGCATCGGAGACCATCGACTTTACAACCGCTGTGCTTGGTGGAACGCGGTCATTCCGAGTGGACGGTGAGTCGATTGAAGTGCGGATACCCGCTGGCATTGCAAGCGGTGCAAAGTTGGCAGTACGCGGCAAAGGCGGTGCCGGTACAGCGGGCGGTCCGCGTGGCGATCTGATCATCACCATTCATGTTTCACCGCACCCTTGGTTCCGCCGCGAAGGCGATGACATCTTGATGGATGTTCCAGTGACGATTGCTGAGGCAGCGCTTGGAACCACCGTGCGTGTGCCGCTGATATCCGGCAGCGTGCAGCTGAAGGTTCCCGCTGGTGTCAAGAGTGGTCAACACCTGCGCGTGAAGGGCAAGGGAATCCAGCCTGCCAAGGGATCTGCCGGTGACTTTCACGCGGTGATTCAAATTGAGGCTCCCAAGGAACTCGATGCCGCAGCGCGTGAACTAGTTGAAAAACTTGCGTCATGGCTTCCAAACCCGCGCACTGGAGCACCGTGGAATTCGTGAGCCATGAGCTGTACGCCGTAAACAGCGTTCAGCGACGATAGCGCCGACGTGTTTCTTCAATAAGCGCAAGTACGTGTCCTGCGCTTGGCACCATGACCCATGCGGCGTCGTACTGTCCGGCATGACGTGAACTGAAGGTGATCGTGCCGGAGCGCAGTGCGCGGTCGATGCGTGTTTGCAGAAGTTCCACACGCTGCAGCGAGTTCAGGTTTGCGGAATAGACGGTGGGCGCCAAGACACCGCGGCGGCGCAACACTCGACGGTCGGTGAGAACATAGACCCGGCTAGCCCATTCCGCGCCGGCCGCGCCGATGCGGGCGCACACCAGCACTGCCCCGGCCTGCAACACAAGCCACTCCCATGAGTGTTGTGCCCAACCAACTGTTGCAGCAGCAAGCAGTGTGATGACAATCAATACGGAGACCCCACGCGCCGAGCGCAGTGCGATCCACGCAATACTGGGGCGCCAAACGCCAACGATGATCTCACTTGGCTCAAGCATCGACGCCGCAAAGAGCGGGATGCCCGCCTCGTCAAGCGCGGTAGTCGCAAATGACGCACGCTCTGACTTCACGACGCACTCGCCGCCGGATGGAGGATGCGTACCTCAGGAAGGTTGCGGAAGCAGCCATCAAAGTCAAGTCCATAGCCAACCACGAATTCATCAGGCACATCAAAGCCAACGAATTCGCACTTTGTTGAGAGCGCGCTTGGGATGGTCTTGCGGAGAAGCACTGCTGTTGCAAATCGCGCGGGATGTTGGTCCTCAAACTGACTTCGCAGGAAGTTGAGCGTCCGACCGGAATCAAGCACGTCATCGATCACCAAGACCCGGCGACCCTGCAACTTGCTCGGCAGTTCACCAAGAGGTCGCACGCCTTGACTGGTCGTGGAATCGCCGGGATAGCTGGAAACCGTAGCGAGGGTGATGCGCATCCGCACGGGCATATGCCGCACCAAATCTGCAGCAAAGATGAAGGCGCCAGTCATCACTGGAACGATCACAACATCATCATCACCATCGCCCATCCATGCAACGATCTCACGCGCCATCGCGGGAATGCGGGCGGCAATGGCTTCGGCAGACACGACCACCGCACCGAGTGTTGCGCGGGCAGCGGGAGATTCGCTATTCATCAGGACCCCTCTCGAAGTTTAGAAACGATTCGTTCATTGACCGTCTTGGCATCGACAGTTCCACCAGCAAGTTTCATGACCGCACCAACAATGCGTCCAATGGCATTCATCTTCCCGGCGCGGACGTCATCGGCAGCCTGTGCGTTGGCAGCCACTGCCTGCGCGATCCAGCCATCAAGCGCTGCGTCATCGCGCACAACAAGAAGACCAGCACGCGCGGCAGCATCCGAAGCCGTGTCGGCGCTGCCAGCAAGCGCATTGACAAGCGCATCAACATTCTGTGCACCAAGTGATCCTGATTCGCGCAGCATGACAATGCCCGCCACTTGTTTGGCTGAAAGACCCGCGCGGTGCAAGCCGACACCCTGCTCATTTGCACGCTTTCCAAGCTGATTTAGGAGGAATTTCCCAGCGGCATATCCGGCCTTTGCCGTGCCGCCAAGTTCGGCAACACATGCTTCAAAGAAGTGGCATGGGTCACGGTCTTCAACGAGCGATGCAGCATCTTTCTCTTCGAGACCGTATACGCCGACATACCGCGCACGACGCGCGAGCGGCAACTCCGGTACTTCGGCATGGACGCGCGCAAGCCACGCATCGTCAACAACCACTGGCACCAAATCTGGATCCGGGAAGTAGCGATAGTCGTGCGCGTCTTCCTTCTCGCGCTGCAAGACGGTGACGCACTTGACGTCATCCCAGCCGCGCGTGCTCTTGGCACCGGGGCCCATGACTTTGCCGTCCTCGTGCCAACGCGTTACTTGCGCTTCAGTCTCAAACTCAATGGCACCGCGTAGTGCCTTGAAGGAGTTGAGGTTCTTCACTTCAACAATCGGCGTCTTGACTTCGGTGCCGTCAGCAAGCTCAATGATCAAGTTGATATTGGGCTCAAACCGCATATGACCCTTTTGCATAATCCCCTCAGTCACGCCAAGGAAACGGCAAACACCGCGGAGTTCTTGTGCAAATACAACTACATCTGCAGCACAATCAAAGTCTGGTGCGGTAACCACTTCTAAGAGTGGCGTGCCTGCACGATTGAGATCCACGAGCGATCCTTCGTAATGGAAGCCGCCCGGAAGTTCATGGCCAAGTTTGCCAGTGTCCTCTTCCAGATGCGCGCGAATGATGCCAATGCGGCGGTTTCCACCAGCAGCAACTGGCATATCAAACGCGCCG
>JBIKQN010000143.1:0-4989 GCA_044349615.1 Phycisphaerales bacterium | reverse complement strand
TCGTCCGCGTATTCATAGTGAATTGCAAAGTGATCATTGATTGCACCAAAGGCCGGCTCGGTACGGACTTGGCGCCCGCCTGTGGCAATGCATCGAAGCGGTGCGCCGCCCATCGCCCAATTCACTACATCAATGTTGTGCACGTGCTGCTCAACAATATGGTCACCGGAAAGCCAGGTGTAGTAAAGCCAATTTCGAATCTGATTCTCTATCTCGGAGAGTTTCGGGTCTGGCTCTTTGTGCCACAGTCCACCCTGATTCCAGTAGCAACGCGCAGCAATTGGACGCCCAATCGCGCCGTCAGCAATCTTGGCCATTGCCTCTATGTAACACCGCTCATGACGACGTTGCGTACCAGTGACAATGCACAGCTTGCGCTCGGCAGCGCGCGCGGATGCGTCAAGCACCGTGCGAATCCCACTTGGGTCAACCGCTACCGGCTTTTCAAAGAAGATGTGCTTTCCTGCATCAACTGCTGCGGCAAAGTGCGTTGGTCGGAATCCAGGCGATGTTGCAAGGATCACCATGTCACAGTCAGTCGCTAGCACCTTGCGATAGGCATCAAAGCCAGAGAAGCACGATGAACTTGGCACCACTCCGCGCGGATTTCTTGCAAGACCTGCCGCTGCACTTTGCACGCGGTCGGGAAACATATCACCGAGCGCCACGATCTTTGTATCAGGGCTCGCCTTCATTGCATCGAATGCCGCACCAGTTCCACGACCACCGCAGCCAATGACGCCAACACGAATGACTTTGCCCTTGGACTCGCTAGGGCTTGGCGACGGAACAGTGGCAGCTATTGACTTGCAGCGCGTCAATACCATCGGTACAGCCATGGCTGCTGCCATGAGTGCACCGCCAGTACCAAGGAAACTACGGCGCGTTGGATCTGGCGAGACGTGTCCTGTCTTTGGCGCGCGGTCTGTCATGAGTAGTCCTGACTTGATGATGAACAGGCGTTCTGTACTGGTTCGTTGCGCGAGACCAGTTGGTCACATCACCTTGTACTGACCTGGCTTCTTCTCTTGCGGCATCTCAAGTGGACCCATGATGTATTGCGCTGGCGAAAGCGACTCGGTGGACGCGATGGCTTGCTCCCAAGTGACCTGTTGTCCGCTGTAGGCCGCCATGCGACCAAGGACTGCCATCATGTTGCTGACCACCATCCACTCGCCATCGTTAATGACCTTGCCATCACGAATCGCCTTGAAGAGTTCGTTGTGCTCGTTCTGGTACATGTCAGACTTGGGTGCGTCAGCTGGATATTCCCATAGCACCTTGCCCGCGGGATCCTTCATCACATGGGTAGGACCCCATCCATTGATGAAGCACTGGCCCTTCGTGCCTGCAATCCAATCAGTATTTTCAAAGTAGCAATCTGCCTCTTGGCGGCAATTCATGAATGCACGGCGACCATCAGCCCATTCATAGACAATGGCAAAGTGGTCATAGACATCGCCACGTTCTGGAATGGCTTCACGAAGCTGTCGACCGCCCATTCCCACTGCACTCTTCGGTGGCTCATTGCGGAAACACCAGTTGATCTTGTCAACCGAGTGCACGGCCTGCTCCACCATCTGATCACCCGAAAGCCACGTGAAATGCTGCCAATTTCGCACTTGGAACTCCATGTCGCTCCAACCGGGTTGGCGCTTGTTGGTGCCAAGCGGACCGGTGTAGTAGCAGCTGTACATGGCCATTGGCGTTCCGAGCGTGCCACTTTCCAACTGAGCAAAGGTGGCGGCTTCTGGTTGAGATCGACGCCAGCAAAAACCGGACATCAAGTTGAGGTTCTTTGCCTTGGCAGCCTTTGCGCTTTCCACCACGCTGCGGTAGCCGGGCGCGTCAACAAACATTGGCTTCTCGCAGAAGATGTGCTTGCCAGCGGCTACTGCCTCAGCAAGGTGCATTGGACGGAAGTGCGGTGCGCTGCACAAGAGGACGACATCAACGCCCGAAGCGATTGCCTGCTTGTATCCATCGAACCCAGAGAATCGACGCTCAGCAGAAACTTGCACGCGATCCTTCGACGGATGATTCTCAAACTGCTTGAGGCAGCTATCCATGCGATCCGGAAAGACATCGGCAACAGCCCAGAGAATGACGCCCTTGTCTGCCTTCAATGCCTGATTCGCCGCACCTGAGCCACGTCCACCGCAACCGATCAGTGCAATCTTGAGCGGCTTCGGGGTATCTCCCGCCGCCTGCGCGCCGAGCACCGAGGGCGCGATAAAGGCAGCCATACCTGCTGCAGAAGAGATGGCTACAAAGTTACGCCGGGTCATACTGTCAGAGGTTTGTTCGTTGCTCATTGTTTCTTCTCCGTTGCTGCAGGTACTGCGCCCGTGGGCGCGGAATTCACAGGTGTTTTGGCATCACTTGTCACTACTCGCATTCCAATGTGCGGACCGTCTACAAGCCACCACACGCTCTTAGGAAATTGTGGGTCGCCTTCGTTCCAATCCTCAGTTTCGGGGATTGGCGCCATGACGGAAGGGTCAATCTTCTTGTCCTTGAATGAACCACCCAAGATGCAGAATGATCCATCGGATGCGACGCACCACTCTGCCGCATTGCCCCAAAGATCGACAAGGCCCACCGCATCTACTTTTTTCGAACCAACTTTGTGCGACGTGTTCTTTGCATCAACGGCGGTCCATGCCACTTCCGTGATGGAGTCAACCGTGAGTGGCGTCTGCTTCGACATGCATTGCCATTCCGCAACGGTTGGTAGGCGATACGTCCGTCCAGTCTTCTTGGATAGCCACTCGCAAAATTGAACGGCGCCCTTTGAACTCATTGAGATCGCAGGCCAACCTTGATGACCGTATCCCCGATCCATCGAAACATATGGTTTGGTTGGACGGGTGACTGCATCGCTCTCTGGCGTGCTTCCACCCGCCTTCTGGTCAAGTTGATAGAGGAACGCATCGAAGAGTTCCCACGGAACTTCCGTGCGAGCGGCAAAGAACGGAGCGCCACCGTCACATGCGGGGATGGCCATCATGTCAACGCGGATGGCGGTTCCGGCGATCGTGTCCGTGAACGCTGGAGCTACCGGAGCGGTCACCTGCGCGGGCGGCGGGCTCGCCGCAGGCGGTGCGCTCGAAGCACAGGTCAGATGTGACATGGAGGAGACCATCACGCCGGTTACAGCGAAATGTCTACGAACGCGCTTCTGACACCGTTGATCCATGCAGGGAACGCTACCGGGAAGTTGCCCAAAGGTTGCGAGCGTTGGGGAGATTCTATGGCTCACTGATACCCGGCTACCCTGCTCCACCATGAGTGCCCTGCCAGACCCATCCGCGATCGTCCACCTTCCAACTTGGACCACTATTCCATTCGCAGTACTTTTAGGATCAATCGCGTTGCTGCCACTCATCAAAAGGACCGCGCACTGGTGGGAATCAAACCGCAACAAATTTATAGTGTCCGCGAGTTGCGGACTAGTAGCGATTGCAATCGTTGGCAACTTTCACGGCGGCAGCGGTGCTGCCAAGGCGGCGCTGCATGCTGCTGCCGAATTCGTGCCGTTCATTGTGCTGATGTTTTCGCTCTATGTCATTTCCGGCGGCATTCTGATCAGTGGCAATCTCCAAGGCTCGCCGCGCATAAACACGGGCATCTTGACTCTCGGGGCGCTAGTTGCCAACGTGCTCGGCACCACCGGTGCAAGCATGTTGCTGATTCGACCGATTCTGCGCGCCAACAGTAAGCGCGCGCATCGAGTGCATGTGGTGGTGTTCTTCATCTTCATCGTCAGCAACATCGGTGGACTGCTGCTTCCGATTGGTGACCCGCCGCTCTTTCTCGGATATCTGCGTGGCGTTCCATTCGCATGGACACTGACGCTCTTACCAGAGTGGCTCATTGCGAATGTAGTGATACTGATCGTGTTCTTCAGTTTGGACACTTACTTCGCGCGCAAGGAGGGTGCGGTTCGGGAGGTAGCGAGCTTGGACGAGGACGAACTATCGGTTCCTGTGTTGCGAGTCTCTGGAGCGCAGAATGTGATCTGGCTTGCGGGTGTCGTACTCGCTGCAGCTTTCATGGTGCCCGGCAAGGAATTTTTCAGAACCGGCTGGAGTACTCCTGAAGGCGCTCGCGAGGGCATGATGCTGATGTGTGCTGCTGCGAGCATGCGCTTGACGCCTCGTGCGGTACGCAAAGAAAATCACTTTGTGTTCGGACCGATCATTGAAGTGGCAGCACTGTTTGGCGGTCTGTTCCTTGCCATGCAGCCTGCGCTCGAACTGCTCACTGATCGTGGCGGACAGCTCGGCGTGCAGACTCCCGCGCAATTCTTTTGGGCCACCGGACTGCTCTCAAGCTTTCTTGACAACGCACCCACCTATCTGGTGTTTGCCGATGTTGCCCGAACCATCACGCCGCAAGACATTAAAAATGGCATTTACTACTCCGGTGCACTCATCGATCCTGCGCTACTTGGAGGTGTCAGTTGCGGCGCGGTGTTCATGGGCGCAAACACCTACATCGGCAATGGGCCAAACTTGATGGTGGCAGCCATCGCGCGCGAAGAGGGCGTACCAATGCCCAGTTTCTTTGGCTACATGTTGTGGTCAGGGGGGATTCTGATACCAATCTTCGTGGTGATCACATTCGTGATGTTCTGACCGGTCACTCCTCTGCTTGCTTGCGCATCATGTCACCAGCTTGACCAAGATCTTTTTGCACATCGCCGGTTGAGCCGATGCGAACTTCGCTGCCACCAACCTTCAATTCGATTGCTCCCTGCGGCGCGTTGTCCTTCCCATTGCCACCATTCTGCTTCATCATGGCAAAGATGATGCCTTGCGCTGCCGCACTTTCTGCAATCATGCGGCCAGCACGTTCGCTGGCGGCGGAGAGGTTTTTGAACTTGCCGGTGTCGAGTTCATTCTCAAAGTCACCGAGCGCATTTTCGACGGCCATCATCATGTATGCCAGCACCGCCCACTCTTCGCGCGTCTCCGGAAAGTAGCC
>JBIKQN010000142.1:0-4993 GCA_044349615.1 Phycisphaerales bacterium | reverse complement strand
GGTGCCGAACCAGTTGCTGATCCACGGGATTCCCGCGATCGGGCTTCCGGATCCGTGCAGCCAGTACAGCACGGGGAACCGGCGGGTTGGCTCGGTGGTGTAGGCGGGCGGCAAGTATGCGTGGAAACTGACGGTGGCCTGGGCCGCGGGGCTCCAGAACGTGAAGTACCGGACTCCCGTGGCCGTCACTGGCGGCGTGGTCCACTGGGCCGCGGCGCCGGAGGCAACCGCAAGTGTGACCACAGCGGCGAGGGCGGCCCGGGTGATGGAGCGCTTGGAGGGGACCATGCTTTACGAAATCGTAGCGTGCGCACGCGGCTCGTCCAAGCAGAAATGGTGTCCGGGGTATCCCCGCACCTATTTCTCCTCTTAATGCCCTTACTGGTCGGCAATCGCTTTACTGGCCTGCAATCGCCTGACGAGGACAGCCGCTGAGCGCCGCTTTTCCCTCTCCGGCGAGTGCGGCCAGGAACAATTTCAGGCGCAGTGCAGTTCGAACGATCATTTCCCTGTCACCGTTGAACCCGACCGCATCCACCGAACTCCGGCTACGCTTCACGCCCCATGAATACAGCAGGACTGATGCAAGGCAAGAAGGGTCTCATCGTTGGCATCGCTAACGATCGCAGCTACGCAACATTCATCACCGAGAGCCTTCTCAAGGCCGGCGCGCAGTGCGCATTCACCCACCTGCCCGGCGAGAAGATGGAGCGCCGCTGCCGCAACGCGCTCACGGAACTCGGTCTCTCTGACCCATGGCTCATGCCAATGGATGCTGCGAGCGATGCAGACCTTGATGCCGTATTTGCCAAACTCAAGGCTGACTGGGGCACCATTGACTTCGTCGTCCACTCCATCGCCTTTGCTGACAAGAGCTGGCTCGAGAAGGGCAAGTTCTGCGCCACGCCGCGCCAAGTGTTTACCCAGGCCATGGACATCAGTGCATTCACCTATCAAGCAATGGCCGTGCGCGCTGCAGATCTCATGCCCAATGGCGGTGCGATGATCGCGCTCAGTTACTACGGCGCAGAGAAGGCAGTCCCTGGCTACAACGTGATGGGCGTTGCCAAGGCCGCACTCGAAGCAACCAATCGCTACATCGCCATGGAGCTCGGAGCGAAGCAGATCCGCGCCAATGTCATCAGCGGTGGTCCACTCAAGACGCTCAGCGCCATGGCCGTTGGCGGCTTCGGAGACATCCTCGGATGGGTTGAGAAGAAGGCTCCGCTGCAGCGCAATATCACTGGTGAAGAAGTTGGCGACACCGCCCTCTTCTTGGTGAGCGATCTCTCCAAGGGAATCACCGGCCAGTGCATCTATGTAGATGCTGGCTATTCGATCATGGGACTGTGAGCAACTGCGCGGCGATCTCTCTTGATCGCTGCGCATGGTTCTCAGCGGCGGCCACCGCCACCGGAACGACCGCCACCACCAAACGATCGCCCACCGCCACCGGAGCGTCCGTATCGACCGTAGTTAGAACTTCCACCGCCGCGATTTCCGGCGCCATCGAAGTCATCGCCACGATCGCCACCCCATGAATTGCCGCTGCTGCGATAACCAGTATTCCCGGCGTTTCCAGCATCGCCGCGGTTGCCGTTAAATCCATCGCCGCCCTGCTGCCAGCGGTCAGACATCGAAGAACGCCAGTCGCCGTCCGTTCGGGTGGCACGTTGTTGGTTCAGTTCGGAGACTGCGCTCGCGTTGGTAGCGGCGCTCCATTGTCCGTTGCTGTACTTCTCCCATGATCCGCCGGAGCCGCTTTGGTCTCGGTACACCTGACCATCACGCGTTGAATACACATTGTTGCCCGTGGCCACGGTGGTGTTGCCATCCGTATGTGCAACGCCCCATGTTCCGTTGTCGGTCTTCACGCCCGCCGCGGTGACTTGATTTCCGGTGGCGGTATTGCCAGCCGTGACCTTCCCTGCCTCCACGGTGTTGCCACCGGGGCCGCCAGCTTCAACGCCACGTCCTGCTGCATACTTGTCGGTCTCTGGGTTGTATCCAGCAGCGCGTGCACCTTCGGCCCACTGACCGGTGTATGCGTTGTCAACGTAGCCACGCTGTCCCGCAGCACGCGCGCCCGTTGATGAGTTGTACGCCGATGCAGTGCTGCGCTCCCACGCACGACCAGTCCACGCGTTGTAGCCACCGCTTGTGCGTGACACTGCATTCACATCACCCCAGTGTTGATAGACATTGCCAGTCGTGGCAGCCCAACCACCGGGGCCCCATGCTGCATACCCGTGCGGTCCATAGGCACCTGCGTACGGACCCCAATAGGGATACGGGCGATAGTAGTAATAGTCATCGTCCATGGCCCAACCCATGCCGTACGCCATGCCCCAACCCATCCACGGGTTGTAGGCAGGATTCGTTGCATATCCGTAGGTCATCGGTGCAGCAACCCAGGTGTCGCCGATGTACGGGTCGTACACATAGCCCGTGCCATAGACCACCACATCATCCTGCACATAAGCGCCGAAATATCCAGGCGTGTAACCCACTAGCACAAAGTCCGCGGTACTGCCGTAGATACGAACAAATGTGGCGTTGTAGTACGGGCTTGATGCGGGAATTGAATAGATCGCAGGAGGCACCCATGTTGCAACAAGCCATGATCCATCAAGTGCATTGGACGCAAACCACACACCGTCCTTGATGGCGTACCAAGAAGTAGGCGATGCCATAAATGTTGAAACCGAAGCATTGGCTACCGCTTGCAAACCGGTGTCAGCGATTGCCACCATCACCGGAGCACCACCAACCACGGTGGGCTTCACCATGGTCTGCGTGCGTGGAACCCGAGCCATCTGCGGAATTGCATTCGAAATCATTGCTTCCTGCGACTGCGCAGTGCCAGGAACGGATGCAAGCACATTCTCCTTGGCGCTGTCACTCGGAATCAGATGGAAAGCCGCTGGTAAATCAGAAGCTGGCCAGTACGCCCACGGGCCCTGCATGGCTGATGCACAAAACCAGCGACCAGAGATCAGTACGTAATTGATGCCGGTTGCTGTCACACGAAAGATGTTGCCGCTGGTGTTCGTGACAAACTCCAAGCCACTGTGCTCGATTGCCTCCCACTTCGGTGCACCATCAGTGACGATGACCTCCGCGGGTTGTGTAGAAACAATGATGGCAGGAACTGCAGTTGCTAGCGAAGCTGCAGGAATCGCAGGCTTTGCAGCCGCCACAGCCGAATCGCCCGTAACTGCTTGGGTCGAATCTGAACTTGCAGGCACGGCTCCAGCAAGCAAGTTCACCGCCGGCTGCGCGGCTGCCCACGTTGCGGCGGTTGCAAGATCTGCATTTCCAGTAGCAGTTCCGACTGTCCATGGACCTTCAAGCTTCGCAGCCGTCATCCATCCATCAGCAATCTTCAACCACCATGCACGATTGGTGTCACGCGCAAGAAGCATCTGCGTGTTGATGACGCGCTCGAGTTTCGTACCGGGAATCTCCTGCAGCGCGGGCTTTCCTTGCACCAATACCAAGACTGTGGGGACTGAAGTGATGGTGATCGCCGGTGGTGCATTACGAAGCGGTGCAGCTTGTACACGTGGAGCAGTTGCCATGGTTGGCACTGAGGCCTCAAGTCGATCAAGCGACACAGTCACCGATCGAGCCCCGCCCTTGGCCTGCATTGCTGACTGCATTGCTGACTCCGCCGCCGGGTCTTCTGGCATGGAAACACCAGTGACCGTGAGCCGCGTCAACTCCACCAATCGATTGAGGCGATTCACCTCGGTGGATGCCGTAAAGGAAAATGTTCCGTACGTCAGGGTCTTGCCACCAACCGGACCGCGCGAGAACGCGCATGTCCCGGCGAGCGTGCGTGCATCCCACGACTCAAGCGTCGGCGGATAGACGGTGACAGTGAATCCGTTTGATTCAAAGATTCTGGGCCATGCATCGGCAGCAGGCGCCACAGCAGGCGGGGCATCACCTGTCAACACAGCACTCGAGGCCGATGCGCCGTGGGCAGAACACGCCACTGCCACTAACGGTGTAAGAACAGCCATGCGGAGACGATGAATGAGGGTTGTAGTCATTGAATTGTTCACAGCAGCCATGGTATCTGCCACCCACATCACCCCGCCAAACTGCCGCGTAAACACCCAATGGTCAAGCGAAGCAACTCTGCCCACGACGGCTATGATGCCCACCGCCCTGCATGCGTAGCTCAGCTGGATAGAGCATCGGTCTTCGAAACCGAGGGTCGTTGGTTCGAATCCAACCGCGTGCGTTTCTGATTGCTTTGTTGCCCCACATGACTGTTCGTAAGACTCCTGGCATCCGCGTTGAAGCCGTTCGCAACGGACATGGAATAGTGGCGCTCAAGGCGTTCCGTCCCGGAGACTTGGTGTGCGTAGTCAAAGGAAACATCGTCAGTAGCGAACAAGTCTGGAGTTACTGGGACACCGATCCGCGCATGGCTGCTAACTGCATGCGGTACGACGAGGATCGATACCTGAACCCAGAGGGCGAAATTGGCGCATTCGCCAATCATTCCTGCCAACCGAATTCGTTTGTGTTCAAGGAAGGTCGACGCTTGGTCTTCCGTGCCATCAAGCCGATTGCCGCGCATGATGAAGTGACGCACGACTATGCAACACTCATTGGCGCTGACGATGTTTGGAAGATGCGCTGCAATTGCGGTGAGCCACGATGCCGCAAGACGGTGCAGAGCTTTCACAAGTTGCCCGCGTCCACACTGCGCAGGTACAAGGCACTCGGCGCTGTTCCGGCCTTCATTCTTGCTACGCAGTAAGCCCTGCGAGACGGTCGCGCCCTGAGCGCCCCACCGTCTCGCACCTACTTCGAAACCCGTAACAAGGAGTCCTTACTGCCCGCCCGGGAATCCGCCCATCGCACCACCCATGCGACTGGACATTCCTGGTCCCCATGCGTCAAACGGATCGGGAACTGGTGCAGTGTGAGTGTTCATGGTTGCCGGAGCGGAAGGAACCGGAGCAATCTCCGGCAT
>JBIKQN010000141.1:0-4998 GCA_044349615.1 Phycisphaerales bacterium | reverse complement strand
ACGCCCTGAACAACGGCGTAGGTATCGAACACGCCGCCGGTGCTTGCGCATGCGCCCATGGAGATCACCCACTTTGGTTCAGCCATCTGCATGTAGATGCGCTGCAACACTGGCAGGGTCTTCACGCTGACGCGACCGGCAACGATCATCAAATCACACTGGCGGGGGCTGAAGCGCATGACTTCTGCACCGAAGCGCGCAAGGTCGAATCGGCTGCACGCTGTTGCCATCAGTTCGATTCCGCAACATGCAGTGGCAAATGGCATTGGCCAAACGCTGGATCGCCGCGACCAATTCACGACGCGCTGCAGCTGGGTGGTGAGAATGCTGTCGACGGGGAGTGCTGCTTCGATGCCCATAGGTCGGAAATGATAGGCGGAACACGGCGTTCGGTGGCTGCCTATAGACCGTGGCTGCCGTGGTTACTACTGCGGCGGTACAGATGCGGCTCTCGGCTGGGGCGCCGGACGGGTGTTCTTCTGCAGCGAGGTGCCCGTGTAACGGTTTGGCACCTTCTCGGTGGGCTTCGGCTCCGCCCACACGCTCTCGCCTTGCTCGATGTTTGCTTCTTTGATCTCGTAGTGGTCTGAGCCAGTCCCGGTAGCCCCCACCACATTGCGGTAGCAGCCAGCAGACCCCAGACTCAGTGCGGCCAATAGGGCAAACCCTGCCATGCCAACGAACCGGGTCATGGTGGGAATGAACCGAGCGTGGTGTGGCGTCAAGGTGTTGATGACCGTGGAGAACATTTATTTATTTGCCGATTGCTGAGTCAAATTCTTGGCGAGTCGACAGAATCGTGAAGAGCCGTTCAATCCGCATGAGGCGGAAGAGGTCAAGGAGATGGCGGTTGAGTCCAAAGACGGCAGGCTTGAGACCCGCCTTGTCCGCGCAGTTGCGCAGGTCGACACACATACCGAGGCCCAAACTAGTTACGAGCGACACATGTGACAGGTCAAGAATGAACGAGCGTCCGCGCGTTGCCTTGCTGAACTCTGCAAGGACCTGTTCACGAATGAGCGGAGCCTCATTCTGCCCAACGCTTGGCGTGATGATCTTGGCCACCAGATTACCACCTGGGTGCGAGAATTCAACGTAATCCAACTTGGCGTCTTTGGGGGACATGAAGTGGTGAGTCTATCGGCTAGTGCGTTCGGTGCGAACCTCTGTCATGCACATCTTGCTTGCGATTTCTAGTTGTGCGGCACGGAGAGTGGTGGCGATCCGAGATCGTTCCACGCCTTCTTCCCCGGCGCAATGGGCAAATGCTGCCTTGAGGACATCGTCGGCGCGGATACTTTCGGGCGGGCGTGTTGGGGCGTATGCGTCACCATCCGTGTGCAGCAGGAAGCCGCCGCGCACGAGTTCTTCCAGAAGTTCGGCGGAAAGCCGGTCATCCATGTGCAGGTCCGCGGCGATGCTGTCGCGAGTGACAGGTCGCCCTGCGTGCCACGAAAGAGAGGCCTGTTCCATCACGGCCAATACCAACATGGGATCTGCATGTGCGTCATCGTCCGCTCCGGAGCCAGCATCCAAGCCACGCGCGCGGATGGTCTGCGCAAATGCCGCCACTTGCAGTCCGCCAAGCACAGTCACCCACACAACCCACATCCAGAACATGAACACGGGGACGAGTCCAAGTGATCCATACAGTCTGCTCATTCCAAATGCATGCTCAAAGTATGCGGACAGCATCCCTTTGAGTCCAATGATCACCACGCTCGCGCAGAATGCGCCGATCGCTGCGCACTGCGGGCGTACCCGAGCGGCGGGCACTACAAGATAGATGAGGAGTAGGAGAGCCCACAGCACTGCAACATTCCAAACCGTTCCGATGAGCGAAACAATCCATCCAACACCGGGTGTGTTGCCCACGTCATTCAGTAGCGCTGACAGAAGGGGAATGGCTGCAATCAAGAGCGGACTAGCAGTGAGTACAAACCAATAGAGCACGAATCGGCGCATCCATGTTCGCCCTTGTCGCGCGCGGAAGATTCGATTGAAACTCAGTTCAATGCTGGTCATGAGCCAGATGGCACTCAGGACGGTCACGCTGACGCCCACCCAGCCGAGTGCGCTCAGATCAATTTCCGAAGCTTGTGTGACGAGCGTTTCTACCCATGTGCCCAATGCAACTGCACCGCTTGGCGCGGCAGCGCTATCGGTTGGCGGCACAATTCGCATGCTGTCAAGACCAAGTGAGCCAATAAAGCCCGCCACAAAGGGCGCGAATTGTGCGCCCATGAGCGTCTTGGCAACCAATGTCACCACAATCAGAATTGGAATAAGACCAAGGAGCGTCTTGTATGCAAGCGCGGATGCCATCGCTGGCAGATCATCCGCCATGGAGCGCCGATAGAGCAGATGACCCACACGAACAAGGCGCGTCACGATGGTCACGGCATTTACGTCGGACATTCGAGCACCCATAGTGCGCGTTGGGTTGGCTTGCGCATTCGTCATGACATGCAGTGTACGGACCACTGCGTTGTCCGGTCACCGACTAATGAACACGCCCCATTGATTGAGGCCATCCTTAGTAGCAGGGCTCCCTGTGATTCGTTGCTCGCCGTCGGCACGCTCGGTGCTGAAGCGATTTGGACCATCGGTATCTCGTAGCACACCAAGACTGGTGCAGCGCGATGTGTCCCAGTGGTAGGCATTACTGTCAGCCGCACCTTGGCTCGCACCGGTTGCGCGGTAATCATCACGACCAGCAAGGTCAATCAGCATGCCAATTGCTTGCTGCGCCGCGGCGCCCTGTGAAAGACCATCGGCTTGATAGCGATCATCACCAGCGCGATCGACAAGCGCCGCAACAGACATGTCCCATGCAGCACCTTGACCTGCGGCTGTCATGCTCCAGTAGATGTCATCGCCGGCATCTTCTAAGAGCACTCCGAATGCTTGGTGTGCCGCAGTGCCTTGGGCATAGCGATTTCCGTAGTAGAGGTCGTTGCCGCCACCATCGCGCAGGACGCCCATGGACAAGTAATAGCCGCAACCTTGGCCGAACTCGCCCGCTTCGTAACGATCATTACCAGCGATATCCACAAGAGCGCCAACGCCGCCAGCTGCACCTGCTCGGTAACCGAATCCAACGCCCTGTGAGAATGAGGCATGCACGGTGGGAGTGCCATACGCACTCGCCATGGTTCCATCGGCTCGGTATCGATCGTTACCAGTCGCGTCAAGGAGAAGCGCTGCAGAGCCCGGACCGCCGCATCCTTGGGAGAACAGCTCCGACGAGTACTGGTCATGGCCACCAAGATCGCAGACGGCGCCGATCCCTGCAAACGCAGCGCCGATGGTCCATGCACCGCCCACATACATGTCATCTCCGGCACGATCAACCACGATTCCAACCCCAAAGACCGCTGCGCCGATCGCATTCTGCGGGCACTCATAGCGATCGTTACCTGAGTAGTCATCAATCACTGAGACGCCACATGCGGCTCCAGCTGGTCCTGCTATTGGCATCGCTCCGTTTGCAGCGCGCGTACCGGAATATGAGTCATTTCCTTCAACATCAATGACTAATCGGCTGCCAAGTACGCCGTTACCCCATTCGTAGCGATCATCTCCGGCGATGTCAAACACACCGGCAATCTTCGTCATGTCATAGCGATTGGGGCCAGCGCCACCAATCACCAACCAGCCAATTTCTGGGACAAGTTGCGTGGAGAGAACGGTTCCATCAACTGCACCAGCAAGCTCCTCGGGCAGTCCTTCCGCCTCAAACGACTTCCACTCGCCGCTCACGGCAAGTGCGGTATCGAAGTGCGCAGCGGCGCGCACGAACGCGGTGCGATCAACGGTAGCTGATCCCTGCATGGCAGCGGCTAACGCATTGGGTAGCTGTGCAGCACGTGAAGTAGTGGACGCGGCGCTCGCAATGGCGGCTCGTGCAATCCGTTCGCGATCGCCGGCAACAAGCGTGCTCTCAAGTGCCTGCATGATGATGAGGTTCGACTCGTTCAGGAGGAAGTCCATGGCAAAGATGGCGCTTTGTGGATCAGTGACTGGCAGCGTGCTGCGCTCTTCGCCAACTGCACACTCAAGCCCAAGGGCGCGTGCGGCAAACTGAGCCACTGCGCGGTAGGGTCGGGCATAACCATCGGCGGCAGGCTGCGTGACAGCACGCGCAATTTCTGGAACCGCAAACGGCTGTACGAAGCCCAAACGCACCGCTCCAACAAGTCCGCGCAATGGAAAGAGGGAGGGGGTGGAAGAAAAAAGCGCAGAAAGGCGTCGGATGTCATCTGCTCGTCCGGCATCGGCAACCACGGCACCCACTGCAGTGCGTGCGTCAAGCGGCAGAACCAGCGCAGGGGCGCCGATACTGCCAGCCGGGCCAGTGCCGGAAGTCAGGAGGAGAATGGCGGCGGCGAGTATCGACATGCCGCGAACCATACCCCGCTCCGGATACCATGGCGCGATGCGCCGCCTCGTATCACCGACCCACCCCTACCAAGACGACTCGCGGGGACCGCGCATCCAGAAGGTGCTCGCTGACGCGGGCATTGGCTCCCGCCGGGCATGCGAGGAAAGCGTTGAGGAAGGGCGCGTCACGGTCAATGGTCACCGCATCGACGGCCTGCCCGCCTGGGTTGATCCCATCAAGGATCACATTCGGTTTGACGGCCGGCGCATCAAAGCCGCTGAGCGCGACGTCTATGTCATGCTCTTCAAGCCCAAGGGCTATGTCAGTACCAACAGCGATCCAGAGCGTCGACCGCTCGCCGTCGATCTTGTCCAGCATCCATCCCATGCTCGGCTCTATCCGGTAGGGCGACTTGATATTGATGGCTCAGGATTGCTTCTCATGACGAATGATGGAGCGCTCGCCAACCGCCTCACTCATCCGCGCTTTGAGATGTACAAGGGCTATGAGGTCATGGTCAGTGGTCGCGTGGAAGACTCAGACATTGCGCGGCTTGAACGCAGCATCTTTGCGCCAGCCGTGAAGGGGCATGAACCTGACCGCGCATCGAAGTC
>JBIKQN010000140.1:0-5035 GCA_044349615.1 Phycisphaerales bacterium | reverse complement strand
CCCGGAGATTCAGTCATGACCTCCGACGGCCACACCCTCCCGAGACTTGCAGGCACTGGCCGCGCGGCGGAGCTCGCGCAGCGCATGCGAATCTCGGGCGCCCCGGCGTCGGGGCACGAGCAGGATTCCCCAGAAGCGTCCGTCTGATGTCTTTGGAAACCTGCTTGATGGTGCTTCCTGTGTGAGTGCTCGCCGGCCTATGCCGAGCGAGAGGCCGGCTGCGGAGGCAGCGCGGAGGAAACCATGAGTTTGAATGGCGATGCATTCGGCAGTCTGGCGGCACTCTTCACTACCGGAAGCGGTGGCGATGATCAGCCTGCACGCGCCACAGAAGGACCAACGCTTGGTGCCGTCACCACTGTCTTGGTTGGCAATTTGCCAGTGATGGCTGGATTGTGGACCACGCAGTTTGCAGATGCAGTAGCACGGGTCGCCGGGCCCACCGCACTTGTTCGCTTTGAGCGTGATGATGTCACCATCGAATTGCTCCGCGCCGATGGCCGCCAAGTGCCGCCCGCCGGACCGGCCGCAGTTTCGCGCTGGCTACCACGTGCCGCGAGCACGGTGCGTCGCTGGCTCATCTGCGTTCCCGCGGAGACTTCACCTGCCGATGTGCTGGCAGTAGGGCAAGAGATTCTCCTCATCACTGGTGCTGACGAGGCCGCCGTGACTGGTGCCTATCTTCGATTGAAATACTTGGCCGATGAGGGCGTGAACGCCGGAACTCCCGTTGAGCGAATCGGACTTGTAGTGGTTGGCGCAACGTCTGAGCAGGCCGCCCACGCCGCCGCCCGGCTTGGCGATGCAGCACGCTCATTCCTTGGGGTGGACGTCGAAACAGTGGCGTGCTTGCCGCGTATTGAGCGGGTTGAATCAAGTGCGCGCGCTACGTATCCCGCTGAAGAATGCCCTCCAATGGCGCAATTCACCCGGGAGCTTCAGAACGCCCGGTCGGGTGCGTCGCATCGCTTCGATGCGGATCTTCCAACCGCATCACTGGTGATGCCTACCGAGCAAACAGCGGTCGAACCAAAGTTCCCGAGCATGCCGCCCATGGGTCATGCAGTACAAGCCCCTCACACGCCGCATGGAGGCCACGCCATGCCGGCCGCTACCACCGCACCAAGCGCGTCAACCGCCCCGACCGCACACATCCCGCACGCCGCCCCGGCTCGCCCTGCGCCAGCATTTGCAGCGCTGCCGATTGCTCAGCTTCCACTCAAACTCGTTCCGCTCTTACGTGGTCTTCGTCCACTCGGAATTTCCTGCCCAATGGCGCCTGATGTTGAACTTGCGCTTGATGATGAGCGGCGGATGCACATCGTTGGTCGTTCCGATCAACTTGCACGCGTTCGAACTGCACGCACTTGGGCTGCTATGCATCGTGAGCTCCTCGGCATGGCGTTCCCGGAATTGAAGGACGGATTTGAAGTCCGCGAGCGCATTCTGCTTGGCGATGCGCGCGAAGCGATATCGCTGCATGGCACGGGTGTACTACTTGACGTTCTGGTGATTGCCGAAACGCCCAACGGTCCCGTACACATGGTTGTGTCGCTCAACGACCCAACGACATGCGGCTGACCGAGCGTCGCTCGGCATCCTGAAGAGTGGCGCGCAGCGTTCGCAGCCAATTTCCATGTGCAAATGCCGTTTGTTCTGCATGACTAAAGCCAGCCTGCGCAAGCCCTGCTGTCAGTGCAGGCAATTCTTCAGGCCGACCGCAGCCGAGTGCACAGTCTGCGGGAGCAAATCCGCCATCAAAGTCACTGCCTAGACCGACGCGGTTTCGCCCAGCAATTCCTGCAACGTGTTCCACATGCTGCACTGCATCTGCAAGCGTGGCAGGGCGGTCGGCTGCTAAGAACTTTCCATACAGATTCAGCCCGATCATGCCGTCGCGCGCTGCGATCTCAGCAATCTGCGCATCACTGAGATGCCGCTCAATCGGCGCAGCAAGGGAGCGAACATTCGAATGCGTTGCAACCATGCGTGACGAAGTCGCCGCGCACACGCCGTCAAAGGATTCGTCGCACAGATGGCTTGCATCAATCAGAATTCCGAGTGCATCCATTGCTTCAACGGCGCGTCGGCCAATGTCGGTGAGTGGACCGTGCGCTGCATTCCCGCCCGCGTACCGCGAGCCCTTTGCCCAAGTCAGCCCAACAACGCGAACTCCGCGCGCGTGCCACCACGCAACTTCGTCCGGGTTGCGAATGGGATCTGCGCCCTCCATGAGTAGAACGATTCCGGGCGGCGAACCAGCCGGCGCCGCCGCACACGCTTCAAGGTCTGCTGCGCTGCGCACGATCCGTGCGCGCCCGGTGCGCTCAAGCAATTCGTACATCTCAAGTTGCCGCACTCCTGCAGCATGTGCGCCCTCATGATCATCATGGTCGCGGTAACCCCACGGTGTGCTGGCTGCCTCTGCGCCGACTTCGGTAAAGATGGTTCCGAGGAAGATGCGAACATCACCTCGCGCAAGTGAAGGAAGGCTCACGCCGCGCGTGACGGGATCAGGGAGTTCCTCAGTGACTACCGGACCGCCAAGGTGCAGATAGGCCAGGTCAAGGTGCGCATCAAGCCACCACGGGGCAGGCAGGGGCGCTTGGCGGTTGGAACCGTGGGATTCAGCGAAGGTCATTCACAGCAAGGTACGCTGCGTCACTAGCGCAATGACGATGTCAGTCGAGCCATCTTCGTTTCCCCCAAGCCCATCCGCCTCCGCCGATGTGCTGGTGGCTACCCATGCACCGACGGCGCCGGCGCCAGTGACTGCCACTCGCGGAGAGCGCATCACCTGTGCCGTCCTCGCCGTGGTTGCTTTCAGTGTGCTGGGCGTGGCATTGTGGCTGAATCCATCACCTGAGGGCCATGGAACCCACCAAGCATTGGGCATGGCGCCCTGCGGTTGGATGGTGGCCTTCGGCATGCCATGCCCATCCTGCGGCATGACCACGGCCTTTGCTCACGCGGCGCGTGGCAGCCTTTTGGCTTCGGCGCGCGTACAGCCAATGGGATTTATCCTCGCACTCGGTACGGCCGCCATGGCGCTGGTTGGTACCTATGTCGCGATGACTGGAAGCCGCCTCGGTCATGTGTTGGGTGACCGATTGACGCCGCGGTTCCTACTGGCACTTGGCATATTCGCGCTCCTCTCTTGGGGCTGGAAGATCGCCGTTGTTCGCGGTTTCCTCCCCGTTTCGATCGGAACACCATGAAGACCCGCATTGTTGGACTACTCGCCCTTCTTGTCATGCCCTTCGTGCTCGCCTCATGCGGCGCCATGGGTCTCGTCTCCAAGGTTGGAGAGGCCATTGAGGTTGAGAAGAAGGTTGAAGTTCTGGCCAAGTACCGAGGGCTTGAAAATAAGACCGTGGCCGTGGTTGTCAATGCAGAGCGGAGCGTCCTCTACGAGTATCCAACGGTTGTTCCAAACGTGGCTGGCAACATTGCGGCAGGTGTGAAGGAGCATGTCAGTGGTGTGCAGGTGCTCGACTGGCGTGAGTCGCTTGCCTGGTGCTACCGCACACCGAGTTGGACAACGCTTCCACTTGGCACCATCGCCGAGGAACTTGGCGTTGACCGGGTGATCTTTATTGACATCTTTGAGTTCCGCCTCAATCCGCCTGGAAATCGCTGGATTTGGGAAGGAATGGCCGGAGCAAATGTTGGAATCATTGAGCGAGACTCTCTTGATCCCGATGCGTTCGCCGAGGAATACAGCATTGCCATTAAGTTCCCGGATGTGAAGGATCTCAGTCGCGAGAGCGCATCTGAGGAGAAGATTCAACTTGGTCTGGTGGCCAAGTTCACCCAGACGATTAACAAGTTGTTCTACGACCACATTGAAGACAAGTACCCGAACAAGCGGTTGAAGGGTTGATCTGATGCGCTGCTCACTCCGAATCGTTGCTCTGGTACTGCTCTCAGGAGCAATCTTCTTGGTTGCGGGCTGCAACTATGCAGTTCCAGCCATGTGGATTGCTCAAGGTCCGCCGAAGAAGCCGGCTGAATTCACGTTGCCCAAAGACAAAAAACTGGTGGTGTTTGTTGATGATCGCAAGAGCGTGGTCAGTCGTCTGCAGTTGCGTGCCCTCTTGGCGGATGACATCGGTACAGTCATCAAGCAACAAGGCCTGGTGACTGATGTGGTGAGTGGACGTGAATTGATTTCCTATGTCCGCCGCATGGAGACAAGTAGCAAGCGGATTTCGATTGAAGACCTTGGCAATGCAGTGAATGCAGACATCGTCCTCTATGTTGAGATGGAGTCTTTCACGCTCTCGCCAGATGGCGCAACGCCGAAGCCAACAGCACAGGTGCGTGTGAAGGTGGTGGATGTGAAGGCAAAGGAGCGATTGTTCCCGCCGCTCGGCTCTGATCCGAAGGGCTATCCAGTGACTGCCGAAGTAGATACGTTGGCCAACGACGCCTACCGAACATCAGCCGCGCGACGTAACGCGGAAGACGGTCTTGAGAAGAAACTCGCCGACGATGTGACAAAGCTCTTCTACGACCACGAGCCGAAGAACTTTGGCAAGGGTGTTTCCAAGATGGAAGGCTGATGACTCCGCAGCGCCTTGCAATCTCACAGGGATCGCCAGCCCGCGCGGCATCGGAGCATTCGCGTGGCGCGGCTTGGCCCGGACATGCGCCCTTCGCTCCGCGTGTTGCTGCACTGATTGATGTCAATGCTTGCCCTCCGCCACGCCTACGAGCCATCGCAGCGCGACTGGCGGGTCGACCGGCTGGCATCATCGGCACCGCTGTAGAGGCCCGTCGTGCAACATCCTTCGGAGTGAATGTCAGCAGTAGTTTCTTGCCGCCGCTTGGTGCGCTCGTGCTCTCTGGAGCAGCGCTCGGTCGAGCCTTTGGCCGATTACCGAGTGATGGTTCACTGTTGACCGTCGGACTGCGTGCCCATGAGGCGGCTCGGCTCTTGGGCGTTTCGCCAGCCTTTGGAAGCCGCGCAGCAGCGCTTGATGATGTGCTCCCCGAACCGATTGACTCGCTTGCGCGTGACGAACTACGCGCG
>JBIKQN010000139.1:0-5047 GCA_044349615.1 Phycisphaerales bacterium | reverse complement strand
GACCACCGCGCATGGTGTCTGCGAAGTGGACTTCCCAGTTGTCGCGATCATCAACGTTGCCCATGGCTGCGGCCATGCCGCCCTCGGCCATCACGGTGTGGGCCTTACCAAGGAGTGACTTGCAAATCACGCCAACCTTGACGCCAGCAGCAGATGCCTCGATCGCTGCGCGCAAGCCTGCGCCGCCTGCGCCGATGACAAGCACGTCATGTTCATGCACGATGTATTGATCAGTGAAACTCACAGAATCCTCCAGTCAGTCCATGTTCCGTTGGCGCAAAGACGCACGTAGATATCGGTGAATGCCACACCAAACAAGCTGATCCACGCGAACAACATGTGGCGCTGATTCAGCCAGGTGACCTTACGGTAGGCATTGCCACCATCCATGCTGCACGATAGGCAGTCATGATTGCCGCCGACGAAGTGGCGCATGCAGTGGCAGCCGAAGGTGTACAGGCTCAAGAAGATTGGGTTGATAATCAGGATCAATGATCCAACACTGAGTCCAAATGATCGCGTGCCGTCAGCGTTGTAGTGCTGCAAGCTAGCGATGCCATCCCAAGCAAGCAGGCCGATGAACAACACCGCGGCATACAAGAAGTAGCGGTGAATGTTCTGCATGATCAGCGGGAACTTCTGCTCGCCGCGATAGTTGCCGCCTCGGAAGCCGGGCTCGCCGACCGCGCAGCTGACTGGATCACCCCAGAACGCCTTGTAATAAGCACCGCGGTAGTAGTAGCACGTGAAGCGGAAGCCAGCCGGGAAGGGCAGAATCAAGAGGGCCGGCGAGAACGGAATGAACGACGGCCACCATCCGGGAAGTTGTCCAAACCACGCATGGCCAGAATTGATGCCCGGTGGATCCCAAATGACAGGCGAATAGAAGGGCGAGAGCAGTCGCTGCACGCCCGGCTGATCAACGCCGCCGATGAAATAGTTGCATCCTTGAAATGCAGCCCACGTGGAATAGATGACAAAACTGCCGAGACCGAGCAGCACAAGGATGGGTGTCACCCACCAGTAATCAGTTCTCTGCGTTTGGAGAAATCCGCGAACTTGGGGCAGTGGAATTGGTGAGCGAGTCACGCGAAGCGTCCTTTCAAATGCAACCTAAGAATGGGTTCGCGATTATAGCCACGCATGATTTCCCGGACAGATTCCGGAAGATTGTTTTTGAAACTGCAGTGATTCTGCACGATTTCTTGTGGTGATTTGGGTCACAAGGGCCACTCGGGAGACCTATCGGTCATCCCGCTGCCATCCCGCGCCATCCCGCGCCATCCCTTGGTCACCCCACGGGCGCGCCGATGACCACTGCGCCCGCTGGCACCACGCCGCGCTTCATGAGAACGCTTCCAGATTCAAGCGTTCCCCCTGGCTCAATAGTCGCCCCATAGAAGACGACAGCGTTCTCGCCAGCGTTCGCACCAGCGCCGATATGTACGCGGTCAATCTTGAGAATCCGATCCTCAAAGCTGTGTGCCTGAAAGTGGCAGGCAACGGTTGCGCCATCGTCAAAGCGCAGCATGTCAGGGTCCACGATCTGCGTGGCCCCCGGACCCATCAATACATTCCGCCCGATGTGCATACCCGTGGCGCGCAGGACTGCATTGAGAATTGGCGTGCCTTCAACACGCAGGAGCGCCGCGCGTGCGCTGAACCACCACAACACATAGAGGTAGTCCCAGCGACTGCACCAACAACTCCAGAGCCCGTGTTGCCCCGGACGCACGCGTCCAAGTAGAAGCCACTTTGCAGAAATTCCAAACACGATGACAGCAAGCCACGCCGCCACACTTGCAAGTGGAGCCCATACGAGAGCGCACCACCACATGGATATTTCTTGATTCGCCATCTCGACCGCAGCGATCCAGCCGATACCTGAAAGAAGCGCTGGCACCGCCACGATGCATCGCGCCGACTCCCAGCTCCAACGGGAGACCCGTTGCCAGAACCCCGGTTCATGCGTCAGTCGACGATCGACATCCACGACCTCTCGGCGGTGGAGCAGCATTGGCGGCACGCCAAACCATCCTTGACCTTCCCCTGCGTTGTGCGGAGCCACCGTGCTGACACCAACAAACATGCCGTTCGGATAGTGCTTCTGTGCAGGAATCACGCAGTGATTTCCTAGGAATGTCTCGTTCCCGAGTGTGGTGTGCCCAACGTGCACCATGCCATCATGGACATAGGGGCAGCAGAGATAGACCCCGTCTGCAAAGAAGGAATCAGCACCAATGGTGACTGATTCTGGCAGCACATCAATAATGGTGCTGACTTCGCTTCCGCGCCCAACCTGCATGCCTGCAACGCGCAGCCATAGAGGCCAAAACAGGGTGCCACTTATCCACCGGCCAGCCGACTCCACCATGCCTGTGCGAGTCCAGATCCAGAAGTAAGTCCATCCATAGCGTGGATGAAAGCCAGGGCGAATGACTGGTGCGAATCGCATGGCGACCCCTGCATAGATCAGCCACACTACGACACTCGCCGCGCTCCAAACGCAAGCCAAGACAACTGTGTGCCATGAGATAGCAGGGTGTGCAATCCAGTCAGCCACTGAGGCGTGTTCAATATTCACAATCAGCAGTGCTAGTGCAATGGATGGAATGATTCCAGCAAAGGCAAGAACTGTGCGCACAAGTAAGAAGACGACGGTGTAGGTCCACGGATTCCATCCAGCGTGAAGACGTGGCGTGACCTCGGCTTGGACATCGGTCGATGCCGCAGGAACGCCTGACCAACGCTCGCCCGGTGGAATATGTGATCCCGGCAGCAGCACGCTGAGAGGTTCAATGGATGCACGCACGCCAACCGAGGTTCCAGGGTGCAGAGTGGCTCGGATGCCAATGTGTGCGCCAGCACCAATGCGGACTCGGTCATGCACAATTTCACCTTGATGGAGGTGACTGGTCAGCACTACGGCGTCTTGCGCAAGGGTTGCTCCGTCGCCAATCTCAATCAGATCCCATCCGCCGCGCCGCATGTTGACTCCGCGGTGAATATGCACGCGACGACCAATTCGCGCACCAAGCATGCGGTAAGTCCAGCTCACCAGTTCAGTGCCTTCAATGAGCCCCCAAGGAATACTGCTTGATACCTGCTCAACAATCCATTCGCGTACGAACTGTGGGCTCCATGCGCGCACGCGTCCCGCTTGGTAGCGATTGATGAGAATGCGCTTAGCCAGCAATGTCAGAAGGACGCTGGCTGGAAACCAAAGCACTGCCAGCAACATCAAACAAAGTGGTGTCATCCACACAGCGTTCGCCACGCCCACCGTTGCAACAAGTGCAGGCAGTGCATGAAACAACAGTAGGTACGCAGCACAACTGGTTGGAACAAAGCCAAGAGCAACAATGAGAACTTGGCAAATCGATCCAAACAGATCTGTGAAGCCGTGGGCCGTGCGATGGTTGCCGCATTGCGCACTGTCTGTTGTCGATCTCCCGGGCTTGCTTTCCTCATGTCCATAAACATGCGGCGCATCGAATCCTTGCCGCCCAATCACGCGCGCGAGCCCTGCAGCCGTTGGCTCTGCGTAGATATCTCGTACACCACTCACAGCAGCACAACCGCGCCGTAGACGGAGCAGGCAGTCCACTGCACGCAGCGAATCGCCGCCAAGATCAGTGAAGAAATTCGCGTCTGGCGCGGGCATGCTTCTCATGCCAAGCGATGCTGCAAACGCAGCGCAGACGCGCTCTTCGATTGGTCGAGCGTGATCGGCGCAGACGGTGTCCCAATGCGCTGTCATGGTTGGGTCAACGGCGTGGAACTCATCAGTCAGCAGTGCGGCCACTGCACGCCGGTCGATCTTTCCACTCACGAGCGTCGGTATGGATTCCACTGCACACACTCGTGTGGGCACCATGTAGACAGGTAGGCGCTCGCGAACCCAAGCGCTGAGCGTACTAGTGAGTGTTTGGCTGTCAGCTGTTGAGCCGTTTGTTTGGACAACACACGCGCCCAACTGCGCGCTCGGACCATCGCCGACGATGGCGCATGCAGCATGCGCAACATTCGGATGCTGCATGAGGCACGCTTCGATCGCTGGAAGTTCCACCCGGTAGCCGCGCAGTTTCACTTGTCCATCGGCGCGGCCGAGGTATTCAAGCTCACCACTTGCGCGGACGCGGACGCGATCCCCAGTTCGATAGAGGCGCCCAAGCGTGGCATGCTCAACGAAGCGTTCGGCTGTCGTTTCAGGCAAATTTCGATAGCCGCGCGCGAGGCCAATGCCGCCCATCCACAATTCCCCCTCGGTGCCCACATCGACTGCCGCGCCATCTTCGTCCAGGACGAACGACTGGTTACCGTCAACGGCCGTGCCGATGTGCACCGGTACGCCAGGGTGCATCCGTCCACGCACGACCGTGACTGTGCATTCGGTTGGACCGTAGCCGTTCTCAAGCCAGACATGCTGGCTCCACAGGTCAGAGAGATCTTGCGGAAGTGCTTCGCCACCGACATACAACAGCCGCAGGTCGGGCAACTCACTGGGTGGATGTTCAACACCCATCGCCCGTAAAAGTGTTGGTGGTGGGCAGAAGACATTAATCCGTTCCGCACGCATCCATGGCACCAGATCAGGTCCAGACCGAACGCGTTCATCATCGACAGGAACAAGCGTTGCACCAACTGCAAACGCCATCCACGTCTCTTCCAAGCTTGAGTCATACGCATTGCTTGAACATTGCGCAATGCGGTCGCCGGGTGCAAGACCAAACCGAGCCATGTCGGAGCGCACCAGGCTGGCAATGCTGGCATGCTCGATCATCACTCCCTTTGGAGCGCCTGTGGTTCCGCTGGTGTAGATGAGGTAGGCGAGTGCAGCATGATGGGTGCTGTGACTGCCCGATGGTGGGGTACTCGCTTCGTTTGAACTTCGGTTGGCAGTGGTTCTTGGGGCGATCTGTGCAATGGCACTGACATCAAGTAGCGGTCGACCATGAGCAAGCTCACGCAGCCGCGTGGAGCCTTGATGATCACAGATCACTGCACAGGGTTTGGCATCAGCAATGACTAAGCGAATGTGCCAATC
>JBIKQN010000138.1:0-5083 GCA_044349615.1 Phycisphaerales bacterium | reverse complement strand
CATCCCCATTGAAGATGCGGGGCAACACCTCGCAACGCGTATCGAGATCACCGTTGATGGTGAGAATCCGGAATCGCGGCAGGTATCATCTGCACTACAGATGGCGAGTGGAATCTTGCGGCAAGCATCTGGAACAGTTGTTGCGCTCCATGGCCGACCAGTTGATGTGAACATTCGAGTTCAAGTGAGCGGGCGCAATGTGTTGATGCATTCAAGTTCACTGCACGTGGTGCCAGAGCGAACGTTGCTATCGAAGCTTGCGACCACGCTTGAAGGGGTTGGGCGCGTGCGAGTGCTTGGTGGATTTGTCCCGCAGCGCGAGCGACCCAAGTGGCAACAGCGGCGTTCGGCGCCGACTGACGAATAACACATCTTGCTTATCACCCGGGAGGAGCTGTTATTTCCGGACACGGGAAACAGTGCTCAAGCGCTGCGCTGTGCGAGCCGATGTTGGTGGGGCATGAAGTCAGCAACCACTCGGATCGAACGCGCGCTGTGGGCGTTAGCACTGGCAATCGCTGCCATTGCGATTGGAGTATTTGCATGGCGGCGTGAGCCAGCGGTGCGACTGCTAGCGGATGGATTCATTCGTCGTGCGGGTGCTGCGGAGACATGTGCTCCTGTGGGAACTCCGCCCGAGAGTGGACCCGTGCGGCTTCCAACATGTCGCGGAAATGCCAATGAGCGCGATCCATGGTTGGTGCCTGGCGCGCATGGCCCGGATCTCAGTGCACTGTCATCATTGTCTGAGGCCATCGAACAACGGCGCTGGACATGGGAAGACGTCAATACAGTTCCGATTGTCCGTTGGGATGGCGACACGCGCGTCGTGAAGCCCGGCGCTGTAGGGCGTGCGCTCACCATTCGTGGTTCCATTGATATAACGCGTGCACTCGCCATGGAGCGCGCATTTGGTTACGAGATTGACCACGCTGTCATCCGCTACGTTGACGATGCTGAGCTTGTAAGTAAGCGTGCCTCGCTTGACGGCGTGCTGGCACTCCATGGCGTGCATCGGCGACGTACTCAAGAAGGCGATGTGCTCTCGCCGGACTATGAATGGATGATTGCTGCAAGTATTGAGGATGTGCGACCGCTTGCCCGTGCGATCCTGGCGGAAGCTCGCCGACGGGGCGCCTCTGGCTTGCGCGAAGAGTTCGGTGCGTTTGTTAGTTTCGTCCAGCAATTGAAGTATGGAAATGCACCTGATCCAGGCGACAGCAAGCATCGCTTCGGGCTTTCGATGCCACTGTGGTGCCTCGCAACGGATACTGGCGATTGCGACACGCGCGCAGTGCTGCTTGCTGCACTTACCCGAAGCATTCGCTTGTGTGAAGTTCACCTCGTGCGCGATGCTGATCATCAACACATGTTGGCGGCCGCCGATATTCCGGTAGTCGCAGGTGATCGCCTCGTTCGCCCTCATGGGCGAACGTTCGTCTTAGTAGAAACCACGGATGACTGGCCGATTGGGCATGTAGCAGTGCGCACGCGCGGTGAGCGGCTGCAGACACTGTTCATTGCTGATGCTGATCCAATCCTCAGCGGATCGAAATCAGGAGCGCAACGGCAGCAGTCAGCGCCGCAGCCCATTTCCATGCGCGCGCAGCGGACGGCACCGGCACCACAAACGTCGGGACGATCCATGCCAGCACGATCATCGCGGTAACCACCCAGCGAACGCTCGGCCATGGTGAGGTTCCGGTCTTTGGGGTCTCCCAAATCACCCAGATCATGATTCCAAGGGTTCCTAGAAACCATCCGAGGGGTCGACCGCCCAGCTGAAGTCCTTCAGCGAATGTGACGCGGTGCCCTGGTTCGGCGTTGCTGCTTGCGTGCTCACGGGTTTGCGGAGAGTCCGACATGGGTGGGATGGTAGGCGGGGAAACAGAATTAGTATTTCAAACAGTGGAACGATGCCGTTCGATTTATGCGTCGAACGCTTGCTGCGTGAGATTTGGGTACGGATGCATCCATAGCATCCACAGGCTTTCAAAGGCCTTTCCTCGCTTAGTGCTCATGTTCATGGTGAGTACCCCGTGCGGTCCAATGACGCGCACGCGCGAGTTCGGCCAGCCGTCGGCGATGATGACAGAATCTTCAGTTGTCCAACGCGCCGTGCCGTGCTGGATCCATCCTTGACCAGCCATCACGGGAGTAAACAGCGCGCGCCTTCGGATCAGGCGGATCAAGAGCACTATGGCGCCAATGCCGAAGCCGAACACGATCGGGCTGAAAGCTCCCAAGCGCCAAACGGCAAACCCACAAATGATGGCGTAGATGACTATCGTGCGGCCGCCACTTGCCATGCCGCTGTCGATCTGTTCGGGTTCAAGCGGTCGATCGGTGCGCTCAAACTTCGCCGCGCGATCAGCAATCCATGGCGATAGATAGGCACGCGAATCACTTGAACTGCGCGCCTTTTTGAGCCATCGTTGGGTCTTTCGTTTTGTCCAATTATCGCGGGGCGGGCCTGATTCTTGCAGTTCAGCGACCATGAATCCCCGTGCAGGTTCGGAAGCTGGAATGGTTGCTTCAAAGGTGCGCGCAGCCATGGCGGCAGCCCTGCGAATCAAGAGCGCCGCAAGACCGATGCCGCCGGCGGCAATGACTAGATCGGTGACGATGATGGTCACCCGTTGGACAGTGGTCCACTGAGAAATGGAAGGGTTGTCTGCCACGATGAAACTGACTGCGATGCACGCACCAACTACCCCCGCAGTCAGAATGCCCAGAACAACCACCGTGAACACGCCAAGCATCCATGACGCCGGATGCACGTAAACCCGCCATCGCCAGCGCGGTACTGTCACGCATGCGGGCATCACTGTCTCGGTGGAGTGCGGCGCGTGCCACGCAGCGTTTGCGTGCGCATCACCGGCTCCTGCATCATCAATGCGCACTGGATTCATGGGCAAAGTCGCGTTGTCACGTAGGAACCATCGTCCTGCCGCACATAGACGAGCCGGTCATGTAGCCGATGTTTGTGACCCTGCCAGAATTCGATGCGTTCCGGCGCGATTCGAAAACCACCCCAATGTGATGGTCGCGGAATCTCTTGCCCAGCAAAGCGAGCTTCAAATTCCTGCACTGCTGCCTCAAGCGCAGCCCGCGTTCCGATCGGGCGGCTTTGTTGACTTGCACAGGCATTGACGCGATTTTCGCGCGGACGACTGTTCCAATACGCATCGCTTTCGGCTTCGGTGGTGTGGGCGACCGATCCCTCGATGCGAACCTGTCGATCAAGCTGATCCCAATGAAAGTTGACGCACGCGCGCGGGTGCGCACGCAATGCCTCGCCTTTGCGACTATCACGGTTTGTGTAGAAGACCACGCCGCGCGCATCGAATCCGCGGCACAGCACGACGCGAACGCTTGGCTTGCCATCGGGGTCGATGGTGGCAAGGCTCATGGCATTTGGATTGGGAACGGTGGTTGCTTCGTGCGCAGCTTCGTACCAACGCGAGAACGCGTCCATGGGTGCGAGCGGCGGGTGGTCAAAGTTGAGTGTGCTTGATGGATGCTCAAGCGGGGGGTGCTTCATCATTGCTCATTGCTCCGTTGGATCAATACCAAAGTAGCGCAACCATGCGTCTACTTGTTTGTCAGTGAGTGGACCATGCTCGCGCTTGGCAACGCTGCGCTTGCTGCGCGGGGCGCGGGCTGCATCAGTAGCAAGTTGCCGCAGGAATTCGTCGGCACTCAGGATCTTGGATCCACGCCGCTTTCCGGATCGCTGCACAGCGCGGTCGTTGGAAACCACGGTGATGCGGCGCGGGTGGGAACTTTCGTTCACCATCGCCTCAATGGCAGCATCGGCGCTGCGTCCACCGCCGGCGTACGTGACACGGACAAGCCCGCGCTCCACGGCGCGCATCTCCTTGGGGCGGGTTCCGTCGCACAAAATGACCGCCTGATGGCGGCCCCAGCGGCTTGCAGCCACCAGATCGGCCAGATCCGGAGCATCCAAACCAGCCAATTCCGGCGGCAAGATGCCAGTGACATGCAGGACGTTGTAGGCATCGACGATGAGCATGGGCGCGGCGGGGTGGTCGTGACTGTCACCCCTTATCGGACATCTTATGTCCTCATCGAAGGCGGGTTTGTGTTTCCTAATGAAAACGGGTCTAATGCCTCGTTCCCCACAGCGGACGCGATGTCCGCAGCGCGGGGTACGAACAGAACGAAAGGCTTTCTCGATATGGCAATTAAGGTCAAGGCGCGTGGAGGCGAAACCGTTGAGCAGATGGTTCGCCGCTTCAAGAAGCTCTGTGAAAAAGACGGGCTGACGAAGGAAGTGAAGCGCCGCCAGTATTACGAGAAGCCTTCCGAGATCAAGCGCCGTGCAGCAATTCGCCGCGCTGGCCCACGTCCATTGCTCGGCCGTCCTGGCTCGCGTCCTGGTTCGCCATCTGCCGCACCTGCTGCGCGCACATCCGGCGGCCGTTCCGGCTCAGGCTCGCGCTCATCCGGCGGAAGCCGCGATGGCGGTAGCGGTGGTGGTGGTCGCAGTGGTGGTCGCGGCGCGTGAGCGTCGCCTCTGGCATGCACTTTAGCGAGCATTCATCATGATTCGAACCCGATCAAAGGGTGACCCGGCTGCCGTTCGTGCATTCGCTGTCGACCTAGCGCAAGCGTGCATTCTGGATAAGTGCACCAATGTCACCGTGACTGACCTTCGCGGTATCAGTCAGGTCTGTGATTACATCGTCATTGCAAGCGGAACATCCGACCGGCAGATGAAGAGTGTGGCGCAGGCGCTTGAGGATCTTGGCAAGGCAACCAACCAGCCGCCATTCCGTTCGGATCGCGACACGGGAACCACATGGATTGTTGTCGATTTCGTGGATGTGGTCGTTCATCTCTTTGAGCCTGACCAACGCGCGTACTACGACCTTGAATCGCTGTGGGCTGATGGAATTGCAGTGGATGTTCCTGCGCCAGTGCGTGCCTAGGTTTCTGTAACGGCAGCGGTCCTTGGCGCACAACGCGGAGGACAAACTATGAAACCTCGTTTCTTGGCGTGCTTTGCCTCAACCTGTTTGGCTGCAATGTGCTTTGGTACTGGGGCGAATGTCTGCGT
>JBIKQN010000137.1:0-5086 GCA_044349615.1 Phycisphaerales bacterium | reverse complement strand
TTCGGTAACGGAACTCACTGGCAAAGTCCCAGTCGGCAGGAATCTTGGCCCATTCCTCCATCAAGTAACTACCGATCATCGCTGCGTGCAGTGCAGTGCCCTGGCCAATCATGGTGATTCGCCGACTTGAAGCCAGTGCACGGGCGTGATCGCCAATTCCGCCAAGAACGATCTGCCCCGCACGATGGTCTACTCGCCCTTGCAACGTGCGAGTCAGTGCCGCCGGTTGCTCAAAGATCTCCTTGAGCATGAAGTGCTCAAAGCCACCGAGTTCAATCTCCGAGAGGTCCATCTCAAGTGCGCGGATCTTGGCATCAACCGTCACATTGTCGATCGTGCTCGTACGGAACGAGTCCTTCGTCAACTTGGCAACCGTGTAGTCCTCAAGGGTGAACGCCTGATTCGTGTGCGCAACAATGGCGCTTTGGTCACTAGCAACCACGTATTCATCGCTGCCGACTCCAACCATCAAAGGGCTGCCCTTGCGTGCAACCACCAAGACGCCCGGCTCCTTCTCACACATGCAGCAAATTGCATAGGCGCCAGTGACCTCGCGAAGCGCCGCTTGCACAGCGTGTTCAAGATCGCCCTGATAGAGCTCACCGATGAGATGCACCAAGACCTCAGTATCAGTCTCGCCCTTGAACACATGTCCCTTGTCAGTGAGGTAGGTCTTTATCGATGCATAATTCTCGATGATGCCATTGTGGACGAGCGCAATGCCATGACCCTTGACCGGGTCATCGCAGTGCGGGTGAGCATTGACTTCAGTGACACCGCCATGGGTGGCCCAGCGTGTATGGGCAATGCCAACACCGCCATCAAACCCGCGCTTGCCCTCGATCAACTCCTCAAGCACTCGAACTCGACCAACACTCTTGGCGATCTGAATGGAACCAGTGCCATTTTGAACCGCAACACCCGCGGAGTCGTAGCCTCGGTACTCAAGGCGCTTCAGGCCCTCAAGAAGAAGGGTGGTGGCTGGTTTCTTGCCGATGTAAGCGACGATTCCACACATGGTCGTAGGGTTCCTTGTCGAAGTAATGAAGAAGCCCGGATATCGCAGGCCCCATCGAGAATGGATATTGTCGTCCAGACTGACCGACTACCATCGCATACTTGTTCAAATCTTTGGTTTTATTCCGCCTAAATGTAGATGCAATTGATTGTCTGACAACAGTTTAAATCGTCAAGATTCTCCGCCAACCCAAGACGCCTCCAAATCGGCGTTTCGAGCGTGGGCTCGGCACCAGTCAAAGTATCAGGCCGAAGATGTTTCTGCCATAAGTAACGAGATATGCGCCAATATAACCGGCATCTTACGTGATCATGCTTCTAAAATCGCCGATGTCAACCAGCCGCGACTCATGGTTTATGTGCCCATTCGCGGGGAAATTGACCTGATCATGCTTGCATCGTGGGCGATCTCTTCCGAATGGGGGGTCTGCGTCGGGTGGGGCTCAACTCGCTCCTCCCTGTTGCAGCCTGTGCAGGTAGAGCCCGCCTTTGTTGCCGACAACCAATGGCACCGCGAGCAATGCGAGCCTGATGCATGGGGCATGGCTGTCCCACGAGCGCATGTCCCGATCCGCACCACCACACTCACCGCTGTGATTGTTCCTGGCCTTGCCTTCGACCGCCATGGGCATCGCCTCGGGAGGGGCGCTGGGGTCTACGACCGGTTCCTCGCAACGCTTCCTCCCCACACCCTCCGGATTGGGGTCGTCCCCGACGCGCAACTTGTTGACGCGCTCCCGACCGAGCCTCACGACGTTGCCATGCACTTCGTGGTGACTGAAAGACAGACGATCGCCATCGCCGCCAGCAACCCGTAAGGCGCCTCGCCCGCACTGGCACACATCGGGGACAAACCCACGCAATCACTGCGGCAAATTGTGGCACAATGCCGATGTCTTACGAATGCGCGGCACTGGACGCCGCGCTCCCGCTCGCACCGCTTGCACACGAGGTCAAGGATGACCCTTCCTAGCCAGTCGCCCCGTTCCCACTCGCCTATTTCTTCTGGTGCTCGCAATGCCCAGGGGATGCGTTCGCTGTTCATCGCCGTTGCGGCGATTGGACTTGGCGGCGCTGCTGCAGGATGGTTCCTGACGCACAAGAGTGAAAGTCCGGAGGTGAAATCTGAAACTACTGCTGCCATTACCGATCCCCTGATCGATGATGCGGCAACCGCTGACACAACAGCCGAACCGAGCACCATCGTCGTCAATGCCACCGCGGCCGACATCAACGCGGCAATCAGTGCGCGCGCCGTCACCACGGGGGCAAACACCGCTACTGCCACTCCCACCGCTCCGCTGGGCACCGCCACCACCACGTCGATCGCCACTGCACAGTCCGCCGTGACCGGCGCCGCGACGGCAGGCATTGCCGGTACACCCGGAACTCCAGCAACCACGCCAGCCGCAACGCTCGGTAACGCAGCGCAACGAATCCAGCAAGCGAACGCCATGATCGCTTCTGATCCGATCCGCGCTCGCGTTGAACTCACGCGACTCCTTGATTCAAATGCACTCAGCGCCACCGAGCGCACGCAGGCATATGCAGGCATCAACAAGCTCTCTGAGATCTTGTTCTTCTCACCGACGATCGTTCCCGGCGATATCTCTAGCCAGAGCTATGTTGTGAAGAAGGGCGACAGTCTTGGCCGGATTGCTAGCCGCGAAAAACTAGGCGTTGACTGGCGCTTTATTCAGCGCATCAATCGCATGGCCAGCGAGAAAGCCCTGCGCGCCGACATGCGCCTGAAGCTTGCACACGGACCGTTCGATGGCGAAGTGGTGAAGGCCGACTATCGCTTCAATGTCTACGCTGGTTCCGGAACCGAGCGCGTCATGGTGGCCAGTTTCCCATGCGGCGTTGGCACGAATGACTCCACTCCGGTGGGCACATTCAAGGTTCGCACGGGCTCCAAACTCATCGATCCCGAGTGGCGCAATCCACGCACTGGCGAGTATTTCAAGTCCAATGATCCGAAGAACCCGATCGGCGAGCGCTGGGTCGGTCTTCAGGGAACAACGCCTGACACTGCGAAGTTCACGGGCTACGGCATCCACGGCACGGTTGAGCCGCAATCAATCGGCAAGCAGATGTCCATGGGTTGCGTACGGCTTGGTGACGCTGAGGTCCAAGTGGTCTATGAACTCATCGGTGAGTCAAGCACCGTTGTGATTCGCTAACAGATCAGGAAGGCACGCATGGACGATCTCGATCCACGCGCATTCAACACGCCGCCCGAGCGGCGTACCGCTGAAGAAATGATTTCTGCCCTTGGGTTGGTTCGCCACCCCGAGGGCGGTTTCTTTCGCGAGACCTTCCGCGCGCCTGACGCCCCGCGCGGAGCAAGCACAAGCATCCTGTTCCTGCTTTCAACTGGAGAGAAAAGCCGGTGGCACCGTGTTGATGCGGATGAGCACTGGCTCTTTCATGATGGCGATCCACTTGAACTTGAGATCGCTGGACCCACCCCTCAATCACGAACGACAGTGGTTCTAGGAAACAATGTGGCCGCTGGAGAGCAGCCGCAAGCCGTGGTTCCGCGTGGTTGGTGGCAAGCAGCACGTCCGCGCGGCGCGTGGACATTGGTGGGCTGTGTAGTTGCGCCTGCATTCGAGTTTGCACACTTTGAGATGGCGCCCAAAGGGTGGGAGCCCACCTGACCTGTGTTGCGGATGGGTCGCGAATCGACGCTAGTTTGATTCAGTTCACGCCGCGCGAATGTTGTTGCGTACATCCGTCGTCAGTCGTCGTCTGCCATGCCAGCCGAGCCGGCGTCACCTGAAACGCCCGGTACCCCAAGCCCACGCGGGTGCGGACTAGACCAATCGGAGCGGCGCTGTGGTACTAAGCGAACAGCCAGTTCAATCGCCGCCTTCATGCTGCCTTCACTGGCACGGTTCTGTCCGGCGATATCAAAGGCTGTGCCGTGATCCGGGCTTGTTCGCACAATCGGCAAACCAATGGTGACATTCACTGCCTTGTCCCAACCAAGAAGCTTGACGGGAATAAGCCCTTGATCGTGGTACATAGCCACCACCAAGTCCCACTCGCCCGCCGCTGCCGCAATGAACACCGTATCGCCAGGAAATGGACCCTTGGCATCAATACCAATGCGCCGCGCGGCCTCAATGGCAGGACGAATGACCCGGCTCTCTTCGTCACCAAACATGCCATTCTCGCCTGCATGAGGGTTGAGTCCACACACTGCAATCCGAGGCTTGGCAATGCCCAGTTGCTGGCAGAATTGATGACCAAGATCGATTGGGTCGTAGACCTTCCCAAGTGTCAGCACATTACGCACATCCATCAGTGGCAGGTGTGCAGTAGCAAGCGCCACACGCAATCGCGGCGAACTGAACATCATGGAGTGTCGCTTTGACTTCGTGCGGAATGCAAGAAGCTCCGTGTGCCCTGGCCACTTGAAACCGGCGATTGACCAACTCTCCTTACTGATCGGTCCTGTCACCATTGCATCAATTCGCCGTGGGTCACCCGGCGCGCGCATTGCATCAGAGATGGCATCTTCAACAAATGCCTTCGAAAGAAGACCGCCAAACCGCGTCGGACCCGGTCGCGATGCGTCAAGCAAACCCTCCGAGGTGTAATCAAGCACCAACGGTTGCAACACAGAGCCACCCTGAGCGCGCTCACTTGCGGCATCAACGCGAAACCAATCAAGACCAACGCGTGCGCGTTCAGCCGCTGCGAGCAATGTCTCGTTACGACCATAGATGACAAAGTTCGCCATCCGTCGAATTGCCGGATCGGCTAGCGCCTTCACCACCACTTCTGGACCGATCCCGAGGGGATCTCCCATGGTGATGCCGAGGACAGGTAGCACAGAGCTCATACCGAGATTCTAGATACGGCACGCAGCCGGGTCGTGCCTCACGGCGGCGGATCAGGAATGATGCCCGGCAGCGTTAGATTCGTTGCCTTGAAATTCCTGAAATTGAACGGCTGAATGGCGATTGGTGGATCTGATGGCTCGTAGTTGGCGGAGCAACCAATGCCCACTACGGGCTGCCAGAACACAATGTCACTCGCCGGAAGCACAGTGTTCATG
>JBIKQN010000136.1:0-5113 GCA_044349615.1 Phycisphaerales bacterium | reverse complement strand
TGCCTCTACATACAGTGGCAGAGCGTGTTCGAGTCCAATGATGCCGAATGATGCATGGGCGAAATCGCGCGCCTTTTCAGCCTCGGTGTGGGGTGCGTGGTCGGTAGCAAGGACATCAATCGTCCCATCTGCAATAGCTGCGCGGAGTGCTTGTACATCAGCATCAGTGCGCAGTGGCGGGTTCATCTTGGCGTTGGTGTTGTAGTCATCACACGCCGCATCGGTCAGAAGCAGGTGGTGCGGGCTAGCCTCGCCACTCACGGGTTGCCCAGCTGCACGCGCTCGGCGAAGAATGTCGGTACTTCCTGCAGTGGATAGATGTTGCGCGTGGTAGCGCGCTCCCACGGCGCGGTTGAGCATGACATCGCGCTCGAGCATCAATTCTTCAGCGATCGATGGCCAAGATCCCAGGCCGAGTTTCACTTGCAGCGGACCGGCATTCATGGCGGCACCTTGCGTGAGTGTGGGCTCTTGGCAGTGCTGCATAAAGGCGCAGCCAACCACCTTGGCCATCTGCAACACGCGCAACATCATCTGTGCATTTGCAATGCCGTCACCATCATCGGTGAATGCCACCGCACCCGCTTGCTTCATGGCAGCCATGGGTGCTAGTTGCTCACCAGCGCGTCCAACCGTCGCAGCCCCAGCAACAAACACGCGCGCCAAATGTGCCTCCCGTGCGCGCAGGCGTACGAACTCCACAAGTGGTCCTGAATCAAGGCATGGCGTTGTGTTCGGCATGCAGCAAACGCTGGTGAATCCACCCGCGATGGCCGCAGCAACGCCAGTGGCGATCGTTTCCTTGTGCTCGCCGCCGGGCTCCCGCAAGTGAACGTGTGGGTCAATGAGTCCTGGGCAGACAATAAGACCGTCGCAATTGATGACTTCCGCGGTTGCATCTGACAGTTCTCCGCGTTTCATGCTGACCGCGGCAACCCGGCCGCCTGCAAGGAGGACATCCCCGGTGCCGTCAATTCCGGAGTCCGGGCAAATCACTCGACCAGCGCGCAGCAGGGTAGTGCTCATCGGAGTGGAGGTTACTCCGAACCAGTCGCCCGGCGGCGTCTTTGGCAGAACGGTCAATTGGCATGACAGCCGTACCGACATGCGTGCAAGTGGCAAAAACACGCACGCCCGCTGTTGAGGCGGGCGTGCGGAACATTCAAAGTACGAGACGGGGCGTCATGGCCCCGAATCGGATTAGCCGTTCGTTGTGCCAGTGACTGGGCACTTCGCAGCGTCCATCATTGCAGGGCAGCAACCCTCAGCCTTGGCTGAGGTCTTGGTGGTCATTGAGCAGCCGCCTTCCTTCTTGTCACCAACGGTGCCTGGAGCAACGGTGGCAGAAGTCTTGGTGGTTGAGCAGCAGCCTTCCTTCTTGTCACTCATGGTGCCTGGGGCAACGGTGGCAGAAGTCTTGGTGGTTGAGCAGCAGCCTTCCTTCTTTTCGCCAACTGCGCCTGGGGCAACAGTTGCGGTCTTCTTCATGCAGCACTCAGTGTCGCTCTTCGCGCAGGTCTTGGCGTCGCCGCTGCACTTCGCGTCGCACTTCTTAGCGTCGGTGCAGCAAGCAGACTTCTCGCCCATAGCTCCGGCGGAGGTGTTCTGCTTCTCGGTGGAGTCGCAAGCGGCGAAGAACATGGTGGCGCAGAGGCCGGCGGTGACGAGTGCAAACTTCTTGGCGTTCATAGTGAATGCTCCGATTATGGATGATCCGATCGTCCCTGGCACCGAAAGTGGGCCTGCGGGATTTTTAAGTATACGGAGACCGAACGTCCGGATCCTCATAGAATTTCATACATGCCGCCGGAATCTCCGGAATCTTCTGACCTGCCAAACCCGTGGGATTTGTCCTCCAGCGGACCAATGGAGGCACGAATTGACCGAATTCGGCGGCTTTCTGAAAAAGCCCGTGCCCTTCCGCGGGTCCCGGGCGTGTACCTCATGAAGGACGCTTCTGGGACGGTTCTGTACATCGGCAAGGCTCTTTGCCTCCCGGATCGCGTCTCCAGCTACTTCGTCCCCAGTGCCGATCTTGGCGGCCGCAAGCAGCCCATGCTGGATGTTGTCACTGACTTTGACATCCTGGAATGCGAAGCGGAGTGGGAGGCGCTGCTCCTTGAGAGCCGCCTTGTAAAGGACATCCATCCGCGTTTCAATGAACTACTGCGCGATGACAAGACATTCCCGTATCTCGCAGTCACCATGCGCGATGAATTCCCGGGCGTCTACGTTACGCGTAATCCTGCTGACGAGCGATTTGCAGGGGCTCGCATCTTCGGACCGTTCACCAGCGTGCATGCGCTCCGTAGTGCGGTCACATTCATGCAGCGTGTGTTTCAGTATCGCACCTGTGAACTTGACATCAAGTCGGATGATCCTGCCAACCGTCGCTTTCGTCCATGCCTCCTGCATTCGATTGGGCAGTGCACTGCGCCGTGCGCCAACCTAGTTGGCAAGGAGCGTTATCGAGGCGATGTCGACCGATTCCTCCGTTTCCTTGGCTCGAAGCGCAGTGCATTGACGCGAGAGTTGCAAGCGGAGATGGAGAAGGCATCCGAGGAGCGCCGCTTTGAGGACGCAGCGGTGCTTCGCGATCAGATTCACGCCTTGGCCAAACTTGACGACCGTGAAACGCGCAGCGGCGAAGAGTACGACTGGCAACCAGAGATCACCATTTTTGCAGGCGATCCAACCGTTGGCACGCGCAGCCTGCAGCGCACGCTTGGTCTCGACCGTCCGATTCGATGCATGGAGGCAATCGATATTGCACATCTCGGTGGCTCGGAAACCGTTGGTAGCAAGGTCTGCTTTGTTGACGGCAGACCATTCAAAGACGCCTATCGCCGCTACCGAATTGAAAGCGCGCAGAACGACGACTACCGTTCGATGCGCGAAGTGGTGAGCCGCCGTTATCGAGAAGCAGGCGAGGGCGCGGAGATATTCCCGGATGTCATTCTTGTCGATGGCGGACTTGGTCAGCTGCACGCTGCGCTCGAGGCGTTCGAGTCGCTCGGTGTGCAGCCACCCATGGTGATTAGCTTGGCGAAGAAGGAAGAACTCATTTATGTGCAGCGCGAGAGTGAACCGATTCGCCTTGCGCGTAACAATGCAGGGCTGCGCCTCTGCCAGGCGATTCGCGATGAGGCGCATCGATTTGCGCAGCACTACCACCACATCCTGCGCCGCAAGCGAACCTTCGGCGAGGAGTGATTGGTGCGGCTGTACCCAAGGGCAGGAAACTCCCTTACGCCGGCAGCGGTATCGCGCCTGCCGGACCATCATCTGGCTTTGTAGTGGGAGCAGGAAGTACCGCCTTCGGGGTCACGCTTGCCATCTCTGCAGTCAGAAGATCAGCGACGGTTGGTTTGGCTGGCGCTTCGCCGCGCATGACGCGATCCACATCGTCCTTCGACAGCGTCTCATACTTCAGGAGTGCTTCTGCAACGGCAACAACTTGCTCCCAGTGTTGGTCGATCAGGCGAACGGTGTCAGCGAAGGCATGTTCTGCCATGTGACGAATTTCTTCATCAATGAGATGCGCAGTTTCCGGCGAATAGTCCTTCTCAGGAATGAAGGCCTCACGACTGTCCTCGCCCTTGTAACTGACAAAGCCAAGTCGCTCACTCATGCCCCATTCAAGCACCATGGCGCGAGCAATCCGGGTGACCATCTTGATGTCCATACCGGCGCCGCTTGAGATATCTCCAGTCTTCTTCGCCTCAGCAATACGCCCGGCACAGAGAACCCGCATGGTGGCCTCGCAGTACTTGCGACCGTATCCGTAGCGATCCTTCTCTGGAAGGCTGAAGGTGGTGCCCATGGCTTGTCCGCGCGGAATGATGGTGACCTTGTGCAGTGGGTCTGCATCTGCGGTCAGCACCTGCACCACGGCATGACCAGCCTCGTGGTAGGCGGTAGCAATGCGCTCCTGCTCCTCAATCTTCCGGCTCTTCTTAGCGCGACCCCAACGCACCTTGTCGCGGGCCTCTTCGAAGTCCACCATCTCAACGACATCTTTGTCTGCCATGGTGGCAATGATGGCCGCTTCGTTGATCAGTGCCGCCAAATCTGCGCCGCTGAAACTTGGTGTGGCGCGTGCAATCTTGTCCAGGTTGACATCTGGTCCAAGCTTTACCTTCTTGGAATGGACGCCAAGGATCTGCCGCCGACCCACTACATCCGGCGGGCTGACGCCAACCACGCGGTCAAATCGACCAGGGCGCGTCAGGGCAGGGTCAAGCACATCGGCTCGATTGGTTGCAGCAATGACGATGACCTGATCGGAGGCCTCGAAGCCATCCATCTCAACCAAGATGGCGTTGAGGGTCTGCTCGCGTTCATCATGACCGCCGGAAGAGAATCCACCGCCGCGGCGTCGGCCAACGGCATCGATTTCATCCAGGAAGATGATGCAGGGCGAATTCTCCTTCGCTTGCTTGAACAGATCGCGGACGCGGCTTGCACCGACGCCAACGAACATTTCTACGAAATCTGAACCAGAAATCGAGAAGAACGGAACATCTGCTTCGCCGGCAATGGCACGGGCAAGGAGCGTCTTGCCGCAGCCGGGAGGACCTTCAAGAAGGACTCCGCGCGGAATGCGCCCGCCAAGCTTCTGGAAGCGCTTGGGGTTCTTGAGGAACTCAACAAGTTCAGACACCTCTTCCTTTGCTTCGTCAATACCAGCTACATCTGCAAAGGTGACATTGACGCTCTCCTTCGTCTGCACGCGGTGCCGGCTCTTGCCGAAACTGCCAAGCATGCCGCCTGGGCCACCACCTGCGCCGCGCATCGAGCGCGACAAGAAGAAGATCAGCGCTCCAAAGAGGAGCAGCGGTCCAATGATCGTCAGGAACAATTGTCCAATGATGGAACTGCCGACATTGACATTGAATTCAATGCCTTCCTTGCGGAGTTCGGCGTAGTACGTATCCATGGCGCGCGGATCAAGAAGAACAGTGACCGGCGTTGGGTTCTTGTCCTCGGTGACGCCGGGCACGCTGCCGGGCTTGAGTTTGGCGATCGCTTGCGACTCCGTGACTTCCACGGGACCAGTGATCTTGCCTTCCTTGGCGTAGGTGATGAACTGCGACCACGAGACTTTCATTCC
>JBIKQN010000135.1:0-5115 GCA_044349615.1 Phycisphaerales bacterium | reverse complement strand
GATGCATCCGGCTCGCCGATCACCAGTTGGTTGCCGGAGAATTGTTCGATGGCACTGCCATCAGACATTGGATTCAGGAACGCATCATGCTTCTCAGCGGTGATGCCGGTGAGTGGTTGGAACCAGTGGCAATAATGGGTAGCGCCATGTTCGATCGCCCAGTCCTTCATGGCAACAGCAACCGTGTTGGCAATCGCTGGATCAAGGGATGTTCCCTGACTCATGGTGCGCTGCAACTTTGCAAAGACATCACTTGGGAGGCGCTTCAGCATGGTGTCACCGCTGAAGGTCATGCAGCCAAAGTAGTCAGATGCGCGCGTTGGATTGTCGAAGGTAGAAGTATTTGCGCTCATATGTGTGCCGTGGGAAGTATGAGTGAAGGGGTTCATGATTTGGGTGGAGGGCCTCCTAAGCCCAAGTTGATAACTGTATGTCGACCTGATTAGGCGATCAAGCCCCCAATTCACGGCATAATCCATGAAATCCGCGCGAATTAACCCAATATGGACCGGCGCCGCTTCACATAGTCCCAGACAACGAAGCGGTCGAGTTCCCGGCCCGCTACAAAGAACACGCGCCCGCCGGTTGATTCTGCCATGCGATGCGCAAACTGGACATCGTCCTCGGTTTGGCTCCAACTTGGAAGTAGGAACACATTGATAGTGATGCCGGCCTCTTTGCAACGCATGGCTTCGCGGATGGTCTCTCGTTCGGTGCGTGGATCGGGCGGATACATCATGTAGAGATCGCTGCCCTCAAAGTGCGCGGTCGGAAGTCCATCAGTGATGAGCATCACTTGACGATTCGGTGTTGGTCGACCACCAAGCCATTGGCGCGAGAGTTGCAGTGCTCTCTGAATGTTTGTGAAGTGGAGCGGCAGATCCATCTCGGTGATGTCTGGGTCAGACATGTCAGCGCGCAGCCGGACAACCGACTCGCGAATAGTGACTGGCTTTGGCATGATGCTTGGGATCTCGCCCGGAGATCGCAACTTTGCCACCGTGTACATCTCAACAAACTGAAGGTAGTCGCCGGGATAGTCGCTGCGAATCAGGCCATCAAGAGCCATGGCCATGCGCTTCGCTTGCACATACTGACCGCCGTTACGCATGGATCCAGACATATCCATAATCACGGCGGTGGCGCACTTGGGTTGCTGTCTGGTCTTGTGGACCACCATGTCATCCGAGCGCATGCGTACTGGAGTGCCTGGCGCGCGCGGGCCATCAGCCGATTCACGGAGTAAGGCGTTCACCATGCTCTGTGGAATGTCCATGGCCGAGGGACTATCGCCAAATTCGTAGGGGCGGGTAGAGGGTAATTCCACCGCGCCGTCGGGGCTGGCAACGCCTTCGTGGCGACCGCTTCGCGCAGCCTGGAGACCGCCAAAGATGGTCGAAAGCAAGCTGCGCTGATAGAGGCGCATGGCCTTTGGGCTGACCTGCCAACCGCCCTCAGGCGTACGTGCAAGCCCGGCGTCTTCTGCCAAGCGCTCGAGCAGTTCATTCACTCGGCGTTGTGCGTCACGCAGAGAATCCACTTGTTCCTGAGGAGCAAACTGTTCAAGTGCGTCCATATCAATGATGGCTGGCTTGGCATTCTTCAGCGCTTCGCGCAGTTGCTCCAGAAGACGATCAAGTTCTTCGAGTTCTTCCTTCACTTCGATGGCGCCGGGAACATCAAGGGCTTCGCGCCCGCTGAACGACCAACGAGAAGTCAACTGGTCCACTTCATACTTTTCACGCAGCCGCTCAAGCGCTTGGGTGAGTGCTCGTTGCTCTGGCGAATTCTCCGGCAGGCGGTACCACAGTCGTTCGAGGTCGCGCAGTTGCTCGCCGGCAATGGCGTGTGCTATGCGCTTGGAAACATCAGGCTTCCCACTGGTGGGCACTGCACCTGCGGCAGTTTCCAGAAAGGCTTTGGCGGCAGCGTTGGCAGCTGGTGCCGGGTCATAGGTAGCAAGGATGCGCTGCTTGCGTTGCTCCAAGAGTTCAATGAGGGCATCGATACTTGGACCAAGACCTTGAATTTGCGAAGGATCGATGCGAATGGCATCGGCCAGTTCTTCGTCAGTGAAGTGGCGCATTGAACCGGCTGCAAGAAGATGCTCATAGGCACCGCGTGCTGCAGCGCTTGAGTCGGTTGGCTGCGCTTGACCAAACTTCACTGCGTCGTAGCCAAGGTACGTATGCAAGACACCACCGAGCGGCTGCGGGGCAGGCGATGACGGAACGGTGCCCGGAAGGGCATCGCTGGATTCGTCAGCGTCCGGCGGCATGTCGTCCTGGTGTGTCACGGCGATTACTTCACCTCATAGGCAGTACGGCCATGCTTGGAAGTCCGGCTCACGCGATCTGTGGCCCAGAGTCCTGCGAGCACAAACTCCGCGCAGGAAGCACGAACTGCTGGATCTGCACTGGCATTCACCTCAAATGCCTTGTCCCATGCTTCGGGCACACCATTCATGCGCTGTGCGTACTGGGCGCTTGGAACAAGGTCGCCTACTTCGATACGTACGCCCTTGGCAAAGGCATCAGCGATTGCCGCAAGGCCGTGCTCTTCTACATACTCCTTGAAGACCACTCCAACGGCTTCGGCGACGATGGCATCAATCACTTGGCGCTCGTTCATCTGATGGCTACCCATCAGATCAAGTTCAAGCTTTCCAAGCGCAGAGGAGTGCAAGTGTGCAAGATCACTGATGCGCGGTGCAGCTGGGGTTTCACGAAGCTGAATGGCACGCCGTCGCGCACTAGCAACCATAGTCCGCCAGTTTGCAACACTGAATCGTGCGCTCACGCCGGAAGCGTGATCGACAAACTTGCTGCGCCGTGCGGCGATGGAAATCTCCTCAACCACGCGATCCATAAATGGTGGAACGATGACGGGGAATTCGCCGCCAAGATCCATGCCAGCTTCTTGACGAGTAATGGCAATACCAGCGTCGCGCTCCCGGGGATAGTGCGTCACTACGGTGCTGCCGATACGGTCCTTCAGCTGAGGGATCACCTTGCCAGAGCGGTTGTAGGTACTTGGATTGGCACTGAATACCAACAGGACATCAAGATCAAAGCTCACTGGGTATCCGCGGATCTGGACATCACGCTCTTCGAGCACGTTGAACAGTCCAACCTGTACCAACTCATCAAGGTCAGGAAGTTCGTTCATGGCGAAGATGCCGCGGTGCATGCGGGGAACCAATCCAAAGTGCAGTGCTTCTTCGGAGCCCATGCTGGTGCCGGCGGCAAGCCGTGATGGATCGATTTCGCCGATCAGGTCAGCGAACTTTGTTCCGGGCGCCAATCGCTCGGCATAGCGTTCGTCGCGATGCCACCATGCGATCGGGATGAGTTCAGGTGCAGTGCCTTGGCACATCTCGCGGCCAGCGCGTGTGATTGGATGTTCAGGATCTTCATGGACTGCGCATCCTGGAATGTCTAGGTAGGGAAGCCACTCGTCTAGAAAGCGTGGCAACATCCGCATCAGGCGGCTCTTACCTTGACCTTTCTCTCCAAGAAACAGAATGTCATGGCCGGCAATGATGGCAGTCGCCAGTTCTGGAAGCACGGTGTCGTCGTAACCAAGAATCCCAGGAAAGAGCGATGCAGCGCCTCGGTCTCCACGGGATGCCGCATCGGCAAGGGCGTGCTCAAAGTTGGTGCGAAGTTCAGTCTTGACCGAGCGGCTAGTCCAGCCGGAAGCACGGAGCGCGGCCAAGGTTCGTATGGCAGGAGAGGTGGGCATAGTGGTTGGTTCGCCGATCAGGCATGACTGGATGCCAGAGATTCACTTTGTGGTGTCTTGTAGCCAGCCCTTGCGCCAGAAGTACGTCAGCAGGCCGATGACGGTCAGCCCCATCAAGCCTAGGGCGAAGGGATAGCCGAGCATCCACTTAATTTCTGGCATGTGCTCAAAATTCATGCCATATACGCCGGCAATGAAGGTCAACGGCATGAATAGGGTTGCAATGATGGTGAGAACCTTCGATGTCTCAGCCACCTTGAGGTTGATGCTGGTCATATAAATGTCTAGCAAATCATTGGCCATGAAACGATCTGTTTCAAGTTGATCCAATACGCGCGAGACATGGTCATTCAGATCTCGTAAGTGGTGGCGAGTGTCGGCATCAAAGACCCGGTCGAGAGATGCGAGGGCTATAGCTGCGTCGCGCAACGGATGAACGGCGCGGCGTACACGAATCAGTTCTGCGCGGATGCGGCGAATTTTCCCAAGTGTCTTGCCATTTGGATTCTTGAACGCTTCGTCTTCAAGTGGCTCAAGCTCTTCTCCAATACGGTCAACGATGGGGAAGTAACCATCAACTACGGAGTCTGCAATGGCGTATGAAAGGTAGGCAGCTCCAGATCTGCGAACACGACCTTTGTCTTCCCGGAGGCGCGTGCGTAGTGGCGTAAGGCAGTCGCCAGGGACGCTTTGAAAGGTGACCACAATGCGCTGCGTTACCCAGATGGCAATTTGCTCGGTCCAAAATCCGCGGTCATCTTCATGCGGCATCGGAAGCACTAGAAATGTTGCGTCTCCATAGGGCTCACTCTTTGCCCGTTGCGAAGTGTCAGTAGCGTCTTCCATTGCCAACGGGTGAATGCCGAAATGGTCAGCGATGTCCTTGAGTAAGTCAATATTGCCGAATCCATCAACATTCACCCAAAGAACAGGCCAGTCAGTTCCTAGCGCCGTGATTTCCGCCACGCTTGTTACTGTGACTTCTTTCAGTGCGTCCGGACCGAATGCAAACACGGTGATGACGGGCGGCATGTCGTCCGGGGAAACCATGATCGTTCCCGGTGCCGTGTAGATGTGTCGAGGACTGGTAAGCCTTCGAAATTTTTGCTTCGCGCGCCGCGCTGAAAGGGTTGTTCTGCGTAGCGCATCAGAGACGATCTGGGTGACCGGGTCGCTCGTCTTGGAGTGAGTCATTGGTTCGGCCCTTCCGAAGTGATGTGCGGTGCGAGTGTCATGCATGTCCAGACGCACCAGGTAAGCAGTGTGGCGCGTCCAGTCCATGCGAACGTGCGAATCCAGTTAGTGTGAACTAGACGCGCGTGCGCTTCGGGGTCAAAGCCATTTCCCAAGGTGTTGTGCATAGGAACCTGG
>JBIKQN010000134.1:0-5134 GCA_044349615.1 Phycisphaerales bacterium | reverse complement strand
GGGTGTGCGCGGGAGTGAAGCATCCCATGTTGACTTAGTGGTACCGACTGCCGGCGCGGATGCGCTATCGATCGCCACGCGCTCTGCGGGCGGATCGGCGAGCGCCCAAGCACTTGACCGGCGAGCAGCAGATCTCGGTATTGCTGCGCGACGCGCGGCATCGATGCCGGATGCAAACACGCTGGCCGCTGCAGCCGGATTGATTGGCAGCGGGCTCACCGCAGCAGAGTTTGCCGCTGCTGCCGGAGCAACGCCCGGATCTCTCTCCCATGCTGCGCGCAGCGCGCGGGCGATCACGGACAGCACCCTCGGCAAGACCATTCGAATGATCGCGGCGCCGTTCTTAGCAAGCGGGGCGTACACCTCGCCCGGGGCGCGCCAGGTGCTTGAGCGAATCGCACTTGCAAGCGCAGCGCCGCAACGACTGCTTCGGCCCGGTGCACTCAGCAGCGAGGCCCTCCCGCAAGAGCTCAGCGCAGAAATCTTTGCGGATCTTGATGACAATGCACGCCACGAAGCACTCATCATGCTTGAAGCATGGGAGCGATTCGGTACTGATGATCCAACTGCTGTTTCGGAAATGGTGGAAATGGTGCGCGCCGTTCGGGCCGCGGTCCCGGAGTCAAACGGCCGCGGTGCAGCATTGGCTCTCAAGAGCGGCACTGGAACACCTGACTACTCCGGCGATCTTCTAGCACAAAGCGAGGCATACGCCCGCTTTGTGGTGGAGTCATGCCGTGATCGTGACTTTGATGTCATTCACGCGCATGACTGGCTGACCTATCCAGCGGGAATTGCGCTGGCACGAGTGACTGGCAAGCCGCTCGTTGTGCATGTCCACTCAACGGAATTCGATCGTTCCGGCGAGCACGTCAACCAAGCCGTCTACAACATCGAACGCCGCGGAATGCACGCGGCGGTGCGCGTTATCACAGTGAGCATGCTCACCAAAAACATCTGCGCGAACCGTTACAGTGTGAATCCCACCAAGTGTGAAGTGGTCTACAACGGAGTTGATCTTGACCCAAAGTCGGTGGGCATCAGCACGATTGGCCGCCGTGACAAGATCGTTCTGTACTTCGGCCGCATCACCATGCAGAAGGGGCCCGAGTACTTTGTGCATGCTGCGAAGCGCGTCTTAGAAAAGATGGACGATGTGAAGTTCGTGGTTGCTGGCTCCGGTGACCAAGCGCAATCGATGATCCAACTTGCGGCGGAGTTGGGTATTGGCCACAAGGTGCTATTCACCGGCTTCCTGCGCGGCAAAGACATACCCCGGGTCTTCAATATGGCGGACCTTTATGTCATGCCAAGCGTCAGCGAGCCGTTTGGGATTGCGCCGCTTGAGGCACTTGGGCATCGCGTGCCCGTGCTGATCAGCCGCCAATCCGGCGTCAGCGAGGTCCTTGTGAACGCCCTGAAGGTTGACTTCTGGGATGTAGAAGACATGGCAAACAAGATCGTTGCCGTGCTGCGATATCCCCCACTGCAGCGCACGCTGACTGACCACGGCTTTGATGAGGTTCGCGGAATCACCTGGGACGGCGCCGCCAAGAAGTGCGTCAGCGTCTATCAACATGCCATCGCCGATGTCGGCGCGCATGTACGCCGCTAACGTGAATCCCTGCTGCGTTTGACTGCTGTGAAAGGCTCCTGCGGACCAACCGCCCAGAGCTGACCTATACTCAGCACATGGCGTTTTTCACGCGTAAGAAGCCCACTCCCGTTCGCACCTCCGCGCCAGCTGCTTCGTCAGCAGGTCGCGCCGCACCCCGTGACCCAGACTTCGAGAAGCGCGTCAAGGAAATTGGTGCCGAGTACTTGGCAGCCGCGCGCAACGCGGGCGCTGGTGTTTTTGCTGGCAGCTTGTCTGTCTTTAAAGACAAGCTCATGGACTGGGCCATGCAGGACGAAGCATTTCGCGTCCAGCTGTTCCGCTTCGTTGACTGCTTCCCAACGCTACGTACAAACGATGCCATCTATGACCACCTGTCGGACTATCTCTCGCAGCCGGGAGTGAAGGCCCCACCAGGATTTGAACTCGGTATGGCCGCGGGCGGACTAGCAAAGGGCTTGATGGCCAAGACCATGTCAAGCCAGATTGAGGGCATGGCCTCGAAGTTCATCGCCGGCACGGATGCAGCCAGTGCGCTCCCAGCTTTGGAGAAGATGTGGAAGAACGGCATGTGCTTCAGTGTTGACCTACTTGGCGAGGCATGCGTCAGCGATGAGGAGGCACGGCTCTATCGCCAGAAATACCTTGATCTGGTTGAGAACCTTCCCAAGCGCGTTGCTGCGTGGCCAACGAAGTCAGTGTTGGAATCCGACCACCTTGGTCCAGTTCCGCGGACGAATGTCAGCATCAAGATCAGTTCGCTCAGCGCTCGCGTTGACCCAATCGATACCGAGGGTTCCATTCGCACGCTGATGGCGGAAATCATGCCGATTCTTGAAAGTGCCAAGAAGCATGGGGTGCTTGTCAACTTTGACATGGAGCAATTTGCGCTCAAGGACCTCACCATTGAGCTCTTCAAGCGTTGCTGCGAGGCAGTTGACTTTGAGGCCGGACTTGCCATGCAGGCATACCTGCGCAGTGCGCCTGATGATGCGCGCAGCGTGGTGGATTGGGCCAAGCGCACCGGGCGCATCGTCACCGTGCGGCTCGTAAAGGGTGCGTACTGGGACTACGAGACCATTCACGCTGAGCAACAAGGCTGGCCAGTTCCAGTGTGGAGTCGGAAGTGCGACACCGATGCATGCTTTGAACGCGTGGCGCAGTACTTCATTGAGAACACACCACGAAAGCGCGGCGAGGGCGGCGTGAAGCTGGCACTCGGCTCACACAATGCGCGCTCCATTGCAGCGGCGCTCGCCACACTCGAACAGTGTGGAATGCCAAAGTCCGCCATCGAATTGCAAATGCTGCATGGCATGGGCGATCCCCTGAAGGCAGCAGCCATGGCGATGGGATTGCGCGTGCGCGAGTATGTGCCCGTTGGCGAGATGATTCCAGGAATGGCGTACCTCGTGCGGCGCCTCCTAGAGAACACTTCAAATGAAAGTTGGCTGAAGGCCGGCTTCCTTGATAACGCCGATGTGTCAACGCTCGTCGCAAGCCCGTTCCGCGAGCACGACTCCGACCCAGGAGTCGAACGCATCCAGAATGCGCCCGAGCGCCACGGACTCTCGGCTGCAGTGAGCGGCCTAGGCGACGGACGCCCCTTCTTTACTGAGCCAATGCGCAACTTCGCTGTTGCGTCCGTGCGCGAGAGTTTCCGATCCGCAGTGAGTGCCGTCACCGTTCCGGTGGTGCACAATGACTCTTCGCCTGCGGACGCCACACGGGCCGTTGCCAACGCAGACGCCGCCTTCCCACGTTGGCGCGACACTCCACATGCAGAACGCGCCACAGCCATCATCCGCGCCGCCGATCTCATGCGCGCGCGCCGCGACGAACTGTCTGCAATCCTGATCCGCGAAAGCGGCAAGACATGGCGCGAGGCTGACGCCGATGTTTGCGAGGCGATCGATTTTTGCGAGTATTACGCACGTGAGTCAGTTGCGCTGTTTAGCCGAGCGCGCCTTGGTCATTTCATCGGCGAGCTTGATGAGCAGTGGTACCAGCCGCGTGGCGTGGCGGCGATCATCAGTCCGTGGAATTTCCCATTGGCGATTTGCGCAGGGATGACTGTGGCAGCTCTTGTCACAGGTAACTGCGCAGTGGTCAAGCCAGCAGAACAAACGCCAGCGATTGCCAAGATCATGTGCGACATCTTGTGGCAAGCCGGTATCCCGCGCGACGTCTTGCACTTTGTGCCAGGACCCGGCGAGACGGTCGGTGCGGCCTTGGTGCGCGACCCGCGTACCGCACTCATTGCATTCACTGGCAGCAAGGCCGTTGGGCTTGACATCATCAAGGCCGCAGGTGAAACCCATGCCAGTCAAGAGTTTGTCAAGAAGGTGATCTGTGAAATGGGCGGCAAAAACGCCATCATCATTGATGAAAGCGCAGATCTTGACGAAGCTGTTCTTGGTGTTCGCCAAAGTGCATTCGGTTTCCAGGGTCAGAAGTGCTCAGCGTGCAGTCGCGTAATCGTCCTTGAAAGCGCACACGATGTCTTTGTGCATCGATTGGTGGAAGCAACGCGCGCCCTCGTCGTGGGCGATCCAAGCGAGCCGGGAACTGATGTTGGTCCTGTGATTGATGCAGAGGCTGCGGCCAAGATTCGCTCCTACATTGCACTTGGGGCAGAAGAGGGCAAGGTTCGGCTCACACTGCCTGTTCCTGCAGGGCTTGAGGCCAAGGTAGGGATGCCATTTGTTGGACCAACCATCATCAGCGGCGTGCATGCAGATGCGCGCGTTGCTACTGAAGAGATCTTCGGCCCAGTGCTCGCAGTGATCAAGGCAAAGGACTTTGACGAAGCGCTTCGAATTGCAAACGCACCTGCGTACAAACTCACGGGCGGCATCTACACACGCAAGCCAGCACACCTTGAACGCGCCAAGCGCGAGTTCCGTGTGGGCAACCTGTATGTCAATCGCGGCATCACGGGTGCGCTCGTTGGACGCCAACCCTTTGGCGGCTTCGGCATGTCGGGCGTTGGCAGCAAGGCCGGAGGTCGAGATTACCTGTTGCAATTCGTTGAACCGCGGGCGTGCTGCGAAAATACGATGCGCAGAGGCTTTGCACCCGGACTCTAAGCGTGTCATACATTCCTTTCTCACTATGCCTGCTACTGACGCTCTGCGCCACCAAGGTTGTCGACGCTGATGGCATGCGCCGCCGATGGGAGATCGAAGGCGTCGAACGCGAAGCGATCATTCACTTTCCGGCTGGCACTCCGCATGCCTGCCCGGTGATCTTGGCATTCCACGGTCACGGTGGGCGAGCGCAGAATGTGGAACGAACAATGCAGTTCCAAGATCAGTGGCCCGAAGCAGTGGTGGTCTATCCACAGGGTCTTGCAACGAAGACTGCGCGGGATCCGGCTGGTGCGCGTGCAGGTTGGCAGAACCGTCCAGGCGAGAATGGTGATCGTGATCTGAAACTTGTGGATGCGATCGTTGCAAGCCTGCGTGCCGATGGTTGGGTGAATGACACGCGTATCTATTCCACTGGTCACTCAAACGG
>JBIKQN010000133.1:0-5235 GCA_044349615.1 Phycisphaerales bacterium | reverse complement strand
TCGAAAGCACCCAACCAAGCGACGTCGACCCGTGGCCTCTGGTGCCGTCACGCCAGGGTTTGCCACGGCGTTTGGCATAGCACTCATCGTGGGCTCCGTTGCGGTGGCATGGTGCGTGCGACCGGCGGTCCTTGCTGTGATTGGTACCTACATTCTTCTGCAGGTGGCGTACAACGCCAAGTTGAAGCGGGTGCGTCTTCTTGACGTGGTGACGGTTGCAAGTGGATTTGTCTTGCGTGCGATCGCCGGTGCGCTTGCACTTGGTATCGCCGTGTCTACATGGCTTGTGGTGGTGGTCTTTGCGCTCACACTCTTCTTGGGATTCGTGAAGCGCCTTGGTGACCTCCGGGCCGCTGATCTTGCGCGCGCTCATGGAGACCCAACCGATTGGAAGCCGCGCGCTGGCTACGACAGCGCTGAGGATCTCAATTGGCTTCTTTCAACAACGGGTGCAGTCACCATGATGGCGTACTTGGTGTACGCGCTGAGCGATCACGCGCGCGGCATCTTTGGTGTGCGTGCCACCGGATTTGCACTGCTTGCGCCTCTGGTATTTGTGGTGATCCATCGCTTGTATTTACGGGCAAATTCCGGACGTGCGGAGAGCCCGGTTACGGTGGTGCTGTCCGATCGCAGCGCACGCGCAGCATCGCTCCTCTTTGCCGCCGGGGTGTTGGTGGTTCTATTTTGGCCGCCTGCAGAAGCAGCACTTGGCGCGCTCTTCAAGTAAGTTCAACGCGTGGACACACTCAATCAGGGTCATCGCAGTTGGTGGAAAGGCGCGCCTTGTGTCTTGGCGATTCTCTTTGCGCTAGCAGTGCTGCCAGTGATCTTCTTTGGAAACAATTCAACGAGCGAAGCATCTGACGAAGCCGTCAGCCATTTGCCGACGGTGATGCAGTTTGCCGCGCAGTTGCCAACGCCTGATCTGCGCGACTACCCAAGCGCCACTGGTCCTGGCTATCACCTGCTGATGGCTGTTCCCGCGCGGCTTGGGCTCGGCGTTCAAGGCCTTCGAGTCCTTGGATCGATTGCTGGGCTTGCACTCATCCTCTTGGTGTGGCGCATAGCAGCACGTGCAGCTGGTCCAGGAGTAGGGCTCGCATTGGCGTTGCCTCTCTTATGTTCCACGTATGTCTTGAGTGGATCCGCCTGGCTCACCACTGATGTCCTTTCAGTACTGATTGGATCTACCATGGTGGCGGTTTCTGCGTGGTGGATACCCAACATACGCACCTTCCTGACTCTTTCTGTCCTCTTTGTTGCTGCGCTCTCAGTTCGACAAACGAACATTTTCTTGGCTGCACCGGTGTTGGCAGCGGGCATTCTTGCCTCGCCTCTTGGGCGTTCAGCGTCTGATGCCGAGCAATGGAGTGGCGATGAGCCGCGATCATGGAGCCGCCTCGCTGCGGCATGTTGCGCGCTTGTCCCGGGCGCATTGATGCTTCTTGCACTCATAAACATGTGGGGCGGACTGTTGCCCCCCGCATTCCGGTCGTTGCATGACAAGGGATTTAGTCCGGTGGCTCCGGCATACGGGCTTGCCCTGATGGGGACCTGGGCAAGCATTGCACTGCTGCCACTTCTGCCAGAGGTTGTGCAGACCATTCGTCGTCATGCGCTGGTCATGGTTGTCATGGCGCTGCTTGGATGTCTTGCAGCAGTGGTGGCAGACAGCACATGGTCAGTGGAAGAGGGTCGCTGGGGTGGGGCATTCTGGATGATCGTGCGAGCATTCCCATCAATCGGTGAGCGATCGATCGTCATCGTTGCGGCGGCGGTCGTTGGCTCGGTGCTCTTTGCTGTCCTATGGATTCGCGCTGCAGAGATTCGTCGGGGACGCCAAGCAACCATTGTGCTGGTGGCGTTACTAGCACTGATGGCGGTGCAGGCCGGCAATTCTCAAGTATGGCAGCGTTACTTTGATCCTGCGGTGTTGGTGTCGCTCGCCTGGCTCATTTCCTTGGGCATTGACCGCACGCGGCCGCACTCAGCAGGGCGTGCAGTCCTAGGCGCGCTGCTTCTGGCCAGTGCGCAGGCGACGCTTTCTCTGTTGGACTACGGGATCCCAGTCTTCCGCTGAGCGGTTTGAATTGCTCTTACGGAATGATCAACTTGCTGGCGGGCTTCTGAGCTGCTGCAGCTGGTGGTGCTATGGCTGGAGCACCGGCAACCACGGAGCCTGGGGCAGTGCGCATCTGCTCAGCCACCATACGGGCGATTGCTCCAAATCGCATGCCGAGTTCACGGAGCACTTCGTCCAGTTCGCCAGCCTCTTCCGGAGTGAGATTTCCCTTGGTCTTGGCATGCAGAACTTGCAAGAGATCCATGGCAAACTTCGAACCTTCAAGATCCACAACGACGCGACCTTGCGGGTCTGCCATCGTTCCAAGACCCATCACTGCCTGCGAGGCAAGCAGGCCCACAAGGCTTCGGAACTCTGCTGGCGGTAGTTGCTCGTTCCCGGCCTCGGCGGCGCGTGCATCCATCGCTGCATCCTTGGCTGCCAAGCGGGTTCGCTCTGCCTCTGCCTGTGCCTTCCAATCACTGTCCACATGAATACTGGGGGCGGGCGTGTCGGACGAGTGCTGGCTGGTTGGGTCGATCATGGTGGTCCTTCGGGGAAGGAGGGGAGTATAGGTCGATCCCGGCGTACACTTCTGCCGCCCGATGCCAAGCCCGAACTGCAAGCGCCCAATCAACACATTCCGCCGCCTACTGGCGGCGATTTCCGCGCTCGCAGCGGTAGCGGTGGTTGGCTGCGCGCCGTCTCCGGAATTGGAACAGACCGTGCATGATGTTGATATCAGCGCGTTCTCGGCGCCGCTTCAGGGGCCGCTCCCAGAGGTGGTGGCCACGCCCATGCCGGAAGTGGAACCGCCCGCGGTGGCGGATATTGAGCGAACCGTCACGCTGGCCGATGGCAGCAAAGTGATTCGCAAGGAAGAAGTGATCACGGGGATTGATCCAGCAACCGAGAAGGATGACTCGCAATTTATTGATGAAGGAAGCCAGCGCACACTGCGCGTTGGTCAACGTTGGCTCGTGGAGAGTCTGATTGGTCAGATCAATGGTCGACCGATCTTTGCTGAAGAGATCTTTAAGCAGATCGAGGCAGCAGTACTGTTGGCATCGCAGGACCCGAATCCTGAATCGGCGCGCACGCAGGTCGACGCGCTGGTAAGGCGCGCATTCAGGCAGCAGGTGGAATCTGAATTGATCCTTGCCGAAGCAGAGAGCCGACTTTCACCGGAAATGAAAGTTGGTTTGCTCGGTTGGCTTCGTGACTTGCAAGAGACAACCATTGCGCAGCGCGGCGGTAACCGCGCCAGTGCCGAAGAGGCACTCCGCGATGAGATGCAGATGTCGGTGGAAGAATTCGTCACATTCCGCAAGAACGCGGAGTTAACGCGTGACATTCTGCGGCGCAAAGTAGAGCCGCGTGTGGTGGTGAGCTGGCGTGATGTGGAGCGGTTGTATCGACAGCGGCACTCGGCGTACCAGCCCGACCCCATTTATCGCCTTGGACGTATCCGTCTTGCCAAAGAACAGCAGGCGGACAAGATCGAAGTGGTAAAGCGCATGATCGCGGAGAAGAAGACGTTCACGGAGATTGCGGATGCAGTGGGTACTCCCGAGCATGGCATGTGGCGTGCCGTCACGGTCACGGACGGCAAGATGATGGTTGCCGACATGACTAATGATTTGCAGAGACTGATCGCACCGCTGCAGCCGGGACAGATTTCCGAGCCTCTTGATGCGCGTACTTCCATGACTTGGTTCGCCGTGATCAGCGAGGAAACGCCGCCACGCTTGTCACTCTTTGATGCCGATCTCCAACTCTCCTTGCGGGCGGAATTGCAGGGGTCGCAGGAGCGCTCTGAGCAGGCGCGCTACATTCAGTCGCTTCAGAAGCGCTGGTTGGGTGCAAGCATCTCCAAGATGGAGATTCGCCTTGTGCAGATTGCGCGCGAGCGGTACTTGGATCCGCTTCGCGCGATGAAGGGTGCTCAGCAGGGCCCATCGCGCTGAATTCACCGGCTACCAAGGTCCGCCGCCAGCATCGAATGCATGGGGCCAATGCAAGACGGTGACGCAACCACCTGCCTCAATCGATACGGCTACAACATCAAATTGAAACATCCGGTCATGGAATTCCGGGCGCTCATGCAGTGTTGCTGCAAGCCTCACGAGGTTTCCTTGCTTGACTGCATCGACACGCTCCTCAGGATGCCACGGCCCACGCCGCGTCTTCACTTCAACGATGGCTACGGCGCCGCCCGGTGCAAGGGCAACAATGTCCGCCTCATCATCACCGATGCGGAGGTTGCGCTCCATGATTGTGTAACCGCGTTCCGCCAAATACTGCGCAGCGGCGCGTTCGCCAGCGGCTCCGATTTCAGCGCGCGTCCAAGATGTGCTAGGCAGTTCCATGGCATCGAGCGTACGAACGCCAGTTGCGGATTCCGCAAGAGCATGCCAAATGGCAGTGCATATTGATTGTGGCGTCGGTTAGGGCGCGTCAGATGTCAGTGATGAACCCAACCCGGCGCTACCAAGCCAGTTTGCTGGCGACCTGCTGGAAAGAGCAGCAAATTAGCCAGTTCAAAGACTCGTTTGGCGTTGCGCTCGGCGGCAGGGTAGTGCTCCGCGGTGGCCTGGCGCAGGTTGGCCTTCGTAGTGCCGATCACGGCAAGTTCTGCATCGGTGGCGGCATCAATCTCGCCGAGGATGGTCTCGCGCGTCCACTCTGGGTGGTATTGAATGCCGTAGCTCAGTGCACCAACACGGAACGCTTGCACGGGGCAGGCTTCGCCCTTCATGACAATCGTTGCGCCTTCGGGCAGCTTGGAAACATGGTCGCCGTGACTCTCAAAGACATACTGCGTCCAGCCGATACCAGCGTGAAGCACATCTTCAACGCCGATCCCGGCGGCGCGCACGGCAACCCAGCCGAGTTCCGGTTTGGTCATGGTGCTGACTTCGCCACCGAGCGCCTTTGCAAGCATCTGCGCACCAAGGCACAATCCAAGCACGGGAACCTGTCGAGCGTGCGCCTCGCGCATCAGTTCCAATTCAGGAGTCAGCCAAGGATCGTTGCCGTTGGCGGACTGTGGACCGCCGAGGGAGATCAGGCCATGAACATCATCAAGATCGTTGGGCAGCGGTTGACCAAGATCAACGCGCACAATGCGCACGCGCTGACCGTGTGAACGAAGCGAGTCTCCCAGGAGT
>JBIKQN010000132.1:0-5238 GCA_044349615.1 Phycisphaerales bacterium | reverse complement strand
AACCACGGAGTTCCTGACACTTAAGCATGCCGAAGCACAGAAGGTGCGTGAAGCACTCGGTTACTTCTATGGCCCGGATGCAGTTGATGCAGAGACCCCGGGGCGACGAGCAGTTCGTATTGTGACCGACCCTGCCACGAACTCCCTGGTGGTCAGTGCGCCCAAGGAAGAGTGGGACGGCCTGCGTTCCATGATCAGCAAACTCGATAGCGAGGACTATGACTCCAACCTCCAACTTCGAGTCTTCTCCCTCCGTCATGCTCAAGCAACAGGCGTGGCAACTGCCATCAATACAGCCTTCAAGGGCGATCCACAGGAGCGCCAGCAGGCGGCACCGGCCGGAACAGATGGTCGCCCATTGCGTCAGGCACCTGCTTATCTGGTGAAGGGCGAGAACTGGGTCAGTGCGGTGGCAGATGCGGTGACGAACTCCGTGATCGTGAGTGCGAACCGCAAGAACCTTGGAAAAATCGAGGCGATCATCCAGCAACTTGATGGTGAGCAGGTGGCTGGCTTGCCCGCGCCGCGCCTCATTCCGATACTTGAAGGCCATAGCCCAACACAGGTAGCTGCGGCCCTCCGAACGGTGTTTGCGCCGCCAGAGGGTCAACCACGCGGTGTTCGTTCGCCACGCATCGTGCCGGATGAAACTGCTGGAACAATCATCATCCGTGCTGAGGATCAGGATTACGAAGATATGGCAGCTTTGGCCGCAACGCTTCAGGGCATGCGCCCGGAGGCAAGCGGTTCACTCTTCATGGTGGAGTTGAAGCATCTCTCCGCCGCAGCTGCAGCGCAGACGGTGAATGGCTTGGGACTCACGTCGGCAGGAGCCACTGATCCAAAGGGTCGCATCGTGCGCGGACCTGTCAAGGTGTTTGCAGTCCCCGGGCGAAATTCGCTTGCGATTGCAGCGCTTCCTGAGGATCGGGCGCTCATCGCTGACCTGATTAAGGGCATTGATACCGAACCAACATGGGCCCAGAGCGAGGGCGAACTTGTGCGCCTGAGCAAGGCTGCCGCTCCCGCGGTGGCTGAGTCATTACAGAGGATGATCGACGCTGCAGCAACACCTGGAGCCAGTGGACTTGCCAAAGCACTGCAGGAGCAGGTTCGCAGACTTCGAATTCATCGAAGCGGCATGCTTACCGCCGACCTGATGCTTGACCTCACGAAGCCACTCAAGCTTGTAGCGGATGAAAAAACAAACTCAATCATGGTGACGGGAGCCAAGGAGAACGTTGCCGCGGCTCGCGAACTCATTGCCATGCTGGATGACGTTCCGATGACTGGCACGGTGACCATGCGCATTCTGCCGATGGTGAATATCGATGCCGAGGAATTTGCGCGTGTTATCCGCGAACTCTTTGAGCAAGGAAAGGCGCTCGGCAAGATTCCGGGCACCACCCTTACCGGTGCACCGCAGGGTGATGTTGGCAAGGCGCTCGCTGATGACTTTGCGCTGACGGTGGTGGAGCGCACAAATACGGTGATCGTTGCTGGTCGCGATGAAGCAGTTGCCCTTGTAGAAGCCATGCAGCAGCGGCTTGACACAACGGATGCATCGCCCTCATCGGCTGTCCGTAGTTACCCACTGGCTCGCGCTGGTGCAACCACCGTGTCCCAGCGCTTGGAGCAATTCTTTAATGCACAGGCCGAACAGAAGAACTTCCGACCAGAAGACAAGGTGCGCATGGTTGCCGACGACCGCACCAACACATTGGTGGTCAGCACTTCCCAGCGAAGCTTCTCCGTTCTTGAGGAACTGCTGAAGCAACTTGATCGAGAGATCCCAGCCGATCTGCGGGAACTGAAGTTGCTGCAACTGTCCCACGCAAGCGCCACGCGATTGGCACCACTCATCCAGCAGCTCATGGATTCGCGGCTCGAACGTGTTCGTGCATCCGAACCACGTGCGGCCGACTTGCAGAAGGTGACAGTGCTTGCTGATGAGCAGGCAAACGCGCTTCTGGTCTCTGGTGGCGCCGATGCATTCGACGTCATCAAGGGCATCGTTGCGCAACTAGACACGCTAGAGCGAACTGATATTGCGCCACTCCATGTGTTGCCGATGAAGCGCGGCAACCTGGACCGCGTTGCTACTGCCGTGAATCAGATCATGGAGCGCCGTTATGCGGATATGCCACAGACGGTGGCGAAGCGTGCGCGCCCGCTTGTGATGACAGATCCGCGTTCAAACTGCCTGCTCATTGCTGCAACAGAACCAGACTTCAAGGACATAGAAGGATTAGTTGCGCGGATCGAGGAACAGCCGACCGATCCAGCAGTCGCTCTCCATGTCATTCCAGTGCAGGGCGTTCGTGTGGAAACGATCGCGCCGCGCCTGCAGACCCTGATGCGCGAACGCATGCAAACGCTTGGCGAGACCGCGCGACCATCAGACCGCATCTCGATCGAGAGCGATCTTGCTACCAACACGCTGATTGTTGCTTCAAGCCACGAGAACGCAGAGATCATCAAGCAGCTGATTGACAGCTTGAAATCAGTCGGTAACGACAGCGCGCTTACCCGTGACTTCCAGACCATCCAGCTTAAGAAAAGCCGTGCGACTGATATTGTGCAGTTGCTAGAGAACATGTACATCCGTGAGGAGAATCGCCGTCGCGGCAACGACAGCGTCCGGGCGATCGTTGACGCCCGCACCAATGCGGTGATTCTCTCTGGTGCCGGTGCTGACATCACCACCATGAGCAAGATCGTCGGCGAGCTCGAAGCCACCAAGCCGCTAGAGGTTGTGGAAATCAAATACGTGCAGCTTCAGAGTGCGAATGTCCTTGAACTGATCAGCCTTATTGACAGTGTGCTCTCCGGAAACTCGCTTGCCTCGCGCGGTACGCAACAAGCAACCATTGTTCGTTACCTCAAGCAAATGCCTGGCGTCGAGACCGAGAGCGCAGAGATGGAAATCAATGCAGCGGTGCGTCAGTCAATCAGCCTGACACCGGATATTCGTTCGAACACGGTGATCATTCGTGCGCCAAAGGACTCGATGGCTCTCGTTGAGAAGATGATTGAGGATCTTGATCACGATGACAGTTCCGCGCAGAATGTCCGGGTGATTCGCATGGCTCATGCCGAAGCGGAGAGCATCTTGGAGATTCTGAATGAGTTGTTCCGCCTGAAAAAGCAGGGAAATCTTTATGTTCTCAAGCCACGCGATGGCGGAACAACACCGTCCGCTGATGGCACAACTCCTGGCACCGCTCCAGAGAATGCAGGGCGATCCACCACGATTGCTGGTCTTGAACTCAACATGGTTCCAGACGAGCGCCAAGAACTCTCAATCACGGTCGATCCGCGCACCAACAGCCTGTTGGTCAGCGGCACGCCAAACTATCTGACTGCAGTCGAAAAGGTAGTGAAGGAGTTAGACACAGATCAGTTTGGCAACCGCGATCAGCACATTGTCCGCCTGAAGAATGCCACCGCCAACGATGTTGCGCAGACCCTCACGAAGTTTGCGGATGGCGAGCGAAACAAGTTGCTTGAGGTCTATGGCAATAATCGGCAGGCCGCATCGAGTCGGTTGTTGGATGCACAGGTCACGGTCGTCGGTGATCAGAAGTCGAATTCCGTGCTTCTGACGGGCAGCCCGCGCTATGTCGAGAAGCTCAAGGGTGTGATCAAGGAGCTTGACGTCGATCCGCCACAGGTCTTGATTCAGGTGATGTTGGCTGAAGTGACCTTGGTTGACAATGAAGACATCGGCATTGAATTCTCACGCATTGATTACGGCGATGGCTATTACTCGGCTGGCGGGTTCGGGCTCAACAAAACTGGATTTGGTGTGCTACAGCCCAAGCCACCGGGCCTTGTTGGTCTTGCCCCGGCGCTCTTCTCCGGCATTGGAATCCCAAACATCGCTGTTGGTGGTCCGGACTTTGATCTCTTGATCAATGCGCTCGCCTCGCAGAACCGCGTGCAAATGCTTTCGAATCCCAGTGTGATGGTTGCCAACAACACAGAAGGCCGCATACAGGTTGGTGAGACCATTCGAGTTCCTGATGCAGTGACTGTCAGTGCTGCTGGTCAGCAGAGTGCAGTGAGTGCAGAGGAAGTGGGCGTGATACTTGCGGTGACGCCATCGATCAATCCCGATGGATTTGTGAAGATGGCTGTCGAGCCGGAAATCAGTCGACTGAGCAAGCAGACCGTAGACATCTCGGAGAACTTCCGGAGCCCAATCATTGAGCGGCGCCGCGCAAACACCACGGTGACCGTTCGTGATGGCGAGACAGTGGTCATTGGTGGACTCATCAATGATCGCTATGAGCGGTCCGATCGAAAGATTCCGCTGCTTGGTGACATCCCGATCATTGGCTTGGCGTTTCGGCAGAAGACGGAAACGACAGCAAAGACAGAACTGCTGATTGTGTTGCGGCCGCACGTTGTGCGTACACCGCAGCGCATGAAGGAAATCACCGAGGACGCCGTTGAGCGCATGTCCTTGCAGCCCGGCCTCAAGGAGCAGATCCGTAAGGCTGAACTCAAGGGAACGCAGGGCAGATACAACGACAAGGGCGAGTGGGTTGATCCGATCGGCGCTCCGTCTGAGGGCCCAGCCGCCGATGGCGATGCACCAATGCCAAGCGATGGAAATCCAACGCTCATCAAGCCAGTTGCATCTGAGCCAGTGGTACCAATCACCGCCAAAGATGCCAACGGAAGCATCACGATTGGCCCGAAAGTTCCTGCGCCAAGTTCTCCGAGTTCGCCTAGCACTGATACCCCGCCAGAGCCTGCTCCTTCTGAACCAAAGGCACCATGAATCGCTCGACGCCCATTTGCATTGCGTTCTGTCTCCTAGTCGTCGCATGTGGCTGTGAGACCGTGACAACAGAGACATCGGACGGTCGTCCAATGCCGCCACGCGCGCGGGTGCCTCAGTCTGCGCCGGAAGGTGCGCCCGTCAATGCCATGAGTGTCCTGTACGCACCCAAGCCAACCGATAGCGATGCCAACGGGCGTCCAGATCGACTCAGTATTGAGTTGTATCTCTTTGCTCGACCCTATCCCACGCCGATCTGGCGCGAGGGCACATTGAATGTGGCCGCGTACCGCATGGGAACAGCCGGCTCACCATCGGCACCCGGCGATCACCCATTGCATGTGTGGAGCATCCCAACGCGCGATCTTGATCTTGGCAGGTTTCGCAGTTTGATTGGAGAGGGATATCGGTTTCAAGTTTCGCTCCTTGACGATGGCGGCAAGGATCAG
>JBIKQN010000003.1:0-16303 GCA_044349615.1 Phycisphaerales bacterium | reverse complement strand
AGCAGATGGCGCCACGCGCGATGAACGAATGGACGCTATTGAAGCCACCGCATTGCTAGCCCGGCTTGAAGGTCGACCGTCTCGTGATTGGCAATCAATGCTCGACACGCTGGCGAAAATTCGTGATGCCGACCAGCTTGATCCGCGACCTCGGCTTTTAGAAGGACGACTCCTAGTAGAAAAGGATCGATTCGAAGATGGTGTTGCCGCACTTCGTGAAGCACTCGGGCGTGATCTTCGTAGTGGGGCAGCGCTTTATCTCTTAGGGCGCGTTGCGATTCAGACCTTTGACTTTGACGGAGCGCGGCAGGCGGCAACTCATTTGCGTGCCATCAACCCGAATCATCCTCAGGCAGCACTGCTTGACGCTGAATCCGCACTGCAATCCCGCGATGCTGCGGCTGCTATTGCTGTCCTTGATCCACTCCTCGCTCGTGCGCCAGCACAGCGACAAGCACTGGCGTTGCGTGCCGCTGCGGACGGCATGCGCTTTGATATGGCTTCCCTTGCAGCGCGCCTTGCCAAGCTCGATCAATTGATGCCAGGCTCGCCGCTAGGCCCCTATGAAGCCGGGCGATTCCTGGCACTTGCACGGCAGTATCCAGAAGCCTCGTCCGCGCTCAACGAAGCATCGAAGCGTGCGCCAGGGTGGAGTGCTCCGGTAGCAGAGTTGGGACTCCTTGAAATGCAGGCTGGTCGCGATGCAGAGGCTCTTGCTGCCCTGCAGTTGGCAGTATCCCTTGATGCATTCGATCAACGGGCGAGTCATAGCTTGACGCTTGTCGAGGCGCTGGCCGGTTGGAAGCGATTTGATGGCAAGCACTTCGTTGTTCGGTGCAAGCCTGGTATTGATGAGGCCCTGGCTTCATGGATGCCGGGGGCACTCGATGCCATGCATGGCGACATCACAGCATGGCTTGGATATGTTCCGGGTGCACCAACCATCATTGAACTGCATCCTGATCACAAGAGCTTTGCAGTGCGAATCACGGGAATGCCATGGATTCACACGATTGCTGCAAGTACCGGACCGCTCATTGCGCTCGAAGCGCCGCGCGAGGGTGCTCCGCAATTACATCTCGGGACATTTGATTGGCTCGAAGTACTGCGCCATGAATATGTCCATACCGTGACGCTGGAGCAGACACGCAATCGCATTCCGCATTGGTTTACCGAGGCGCTTGCCACACGGCTTGAGACCCGGCCGCGATCATGGGACAGCATTCAGCTCTTAGCACAGGCTTTCGATTCGGAAACACTCTTTGATCTTGACTCAATCAATCTGGCATTCGTGCGCCCCAAGAAGAAGACCGATCGATCACAGGCATATGCACAGGGCGCATGGATGGTTGAATTCATTGAGAAGGAGTGGGGGCGCGGCGCGATTCTGAAACTGCTCGCGCTGTACCGCGATGGCGCGGTGGAGGCAACAGCCTTTACTGATGTACTCCGAATTGATCGGGTGGAGTTCATGAAGCGCTTTGCCGCTTATGCCGAGACAGATTTACGCGTATGGGGCATGTTGGCTGAGCCATCAATTGCAACCATGGTGAATGAGATTCGTGCCGAGACGGGTGTAGCGGATGGCGCGGTAGAGATTGATTCCGTGCGACTAGATGCGTTGCTTGCGAAACATCCCAAGCACCCTGATTTGTTGGAGCTCTGGCTGCGCCGTCGGCTCAAGGGAGATGCCTTGCCGGACGCAGAAACGCTTGGTCAGCTCGCTGCTTATTCAGCAGTTCGACCAATGGATCCGTGGCCACATCGCGTGCTCGCCAAGGCAGCTCTGGCGATCGGAGATTCAGCTGCGGCGGTCCCGCATCTAGAAGTACTGGATGAGCGCTCCGATAATGACGGTAATTTTGCCAAGGAACTGGCTCGAATTGAGCGTGCGCGAAAGAATCTGCCTTTGGCGCTTGTGCATGCCACGAAGGCGGCGAGAATAAGTGCGTACGACCCAGCCGCTCGTGAGTTTGTGGCAGCCATTGCGGTTGAGGCTGGAGACTTACCTACAGCGAGGCTTCATATTCAGGCGTTGATTTTTCTGGAGCCCACTGTTGATCGGCATCGCCAACGATTGGCGAAAGTGGACGAGATGATTGCAGCATTGCCATCAAGATTGCAGTCACAAGAAGCCCCACCCGCACGAACGGAGTGACGGCGAGATTCGTAGGACACACAGTTGGTTCGCGTGGTCGATCTGTTCCAAGAGGTGCCACTAGAGATTGTTTGGCGAACATATGAAATCAACATCGCCGAGACATCAAAGCCGATGGCGCGCCGCTTGCCACAGTGCAATAGTGGCGGTCTTGGCGTGGGCGTGGATTACGCCTGCATCGCCTGCGGACATCGTGTTTGGCGAACCAGATTTTTATGTTGAATGCACGCCCAGTCACTTCCCTACCCGCGTGCGACTCTTTGACATGGACGGTGATCAGAAGCCTGACCTCGTCATTCCGGGGCGCGATGCTGAGAAATTACTGAATTGGTGTTCAATCAATCCGGACGGCACCCCTGGCCCCATGCAATCAATAGTGGTTGATGGCCAGACTGATGATGTAGTGGCTGCTGACATCGATGGCGATGGCGTAGATGAACTCTTGCTTGTCATTCGTTCATACTCCGGTCGATTGCAAGTCATGCGCCGGGCTCCGGATGGGCACATGGTTGCTAGCACAGTGATCAGCATTGACCGCGAGCCGCGTTCGATCGCAAAGGGCGACCTTGATGGCGATGGTGACGTTGACTTTGCGGTTTCCTGTTACGGAAGTTCGCATCTGGCCATCGTTTCAAACGACGGTAAGGGCAATCTTGCAGTTACGGAACGGATTCGTGTGGACGCTTGGAGTGGCGGCATTCCGAGTCCGCAAGATGTCATGGCAGCTGACCTGAATATGGATGGTCGCACAGACCTGATAGTTGGCTGCATTGGAACGCGGCGATTCGATATCTTCTTTGGGAAGGCGAACGGAACTGTTTTAGCACCAATCTCTTGGTTAGTCCCTAATTTTCCGGGCGTCACCGCGCCGGCAGTAGTCTCATTTGATCTTGGTGATATTGATGGTGACGGCGATATTGACATTCTTGCGCCACTACTTTCAACGGGTCCAGGACAACCTCTTGTGATTTTTCGCAATGATGGCGCCGGTGGCTTTGGTACGGCGGTCATGGCAGGTCTGGCGACAGGCGGTCTGCATTGGGGAGCGTTGCTCGCGGACTTCGATGCAGATGGTGATCTTGATGCCGTGACGAGCACCGCTCTTTCAGGAAACATCTATGTGTGGCGCAATGATTCCACAGCAGCAGGCATTGCATTTGGACCGCCGATGTTGCTCGATTACTCGAGTTATGCCAGGCATTTTCTTGCCGTCAATATTGATGGCGATTGCGATCTTGACCTGATAGAGGCGGACATTGGTGGTCATTATCTTCTTGGCTACCGAAATCTCCGTGACTGTGGCGACAGCGCGTTCGTAGCAGGGCGTCATCACTTAAGCAGATCGCAACTGGCCGTGGCGTCTACGGGGTATTCGATGGTGGAATCGCCTGCATGTGCGGTTGCCTGCCAATTGGCTCGATATGGGCCTGATGTGGGTGCCTTGCCGTCGGCGGCATCGCTTGTCCCGCCGCCATCGTGCGGTCCATCGGGTGGGGGTGGTCGGTGCGATGAGGTGCATGCAAATCCAGGGTGCTTCACTACGCCATGTTGCGAAGCCGTCTGTGCACTGTCGCCGGATTGCTGCACGGTGACATGGGACATGATCTGTGTCGATCTTGCGGACGCAGAGTGCAATGGACTGGTCTGTCCGTCTTACGGCGCGTGTGATGTGGTTCACGCTGATCCTGGTTGTGACAACGCAGACTGCTGCGGTCGCATCACGCCGCTCGATGGATACTGTGATGGCGCTACCTGGGATTGGGTGTGTGTTGCGCGTGCTGTAGCACTCTGTGGACTTCCACCATGCACCGTGACCATTCCAACAAACGCGCAGCCAAATGATGAAGCGTGCTATCGCCATATAAACGATGGTCCAACTGTTGGTGGCTTCGTTTCTGCACTGCTCACCGGGCAAACGGTTGCAGGTTCATGCACTACCGGATCGCCGCGCGATACGGACTGGTATTCGCTTGGCAGCAGCGAAACGCCACGAGTGATTCGCTTAACGCTTGATGCTGAATTCCCTGCAGAGTTGCATCTGATGCGCGGTCCATTGAGTGGACCACTCGAGACGCGTTCCATCTGGTTTGGTGGCCGATGTACGCCGATAGTTCAGGAAGTCACCGTGACAAGTGGCTTGTGGTACGCGGTGGTGACGCTTGGCATGGATGCTGGATCGATTCGGAGTGGTCAGCCATGCCCGGATTTCGATCCCGAATATCCACCCCCGCCTGATGAGGAGCCAGTATTGCCCGGCTTCGACGGAAGCATGTATTGGCTCCGCCACGAGTGCATCTCCTGTGGGTTATTTGGCGATCTCAATGGAGATGGGGTTGTGAATGGTGCTGATTTAGGTTTACTTCTTGGCCAATTTGGAGCCCAACAGCCGTCCACGGGAGACATCAATTTTGACGGTCAGGTCACCGGCGCCGATTTGGGCCTGCTTCTTGGGGCGTGGACAGTGGGTTGAACGCAGGGAATTGAAGCCCGATCAGCGGCAAACCGCTCGACTTTGCCTGAAATGGTGCTATTTTTGTGCCATGCGAACCTTGCATGGAACATCTCGTTTGGTGCCCTTGCGCCTCGTGGCGCCCGCATGTGTCTTGGTACTCGGCACCGCTGTCAGCCAAGCAAGCGCGGCAACGACACAATGGGATTGTCTGCTTGCACCAACAAGCACATACTCACAGGAGACACTCATTCAATTGCCACTCGCCGGTACGTGGATTGGTGATTATGTTGCGGTCACCAACGAGACGGGCACACGAACACTGCCGGGATTCTTTGGTGGCTCTGGCAACAATGCGATTCCATTTTCATCGACAGTGAAGCCCAAAGTGTCGATTGCCAATACACATCCAACTGGAACATTTAAGTTTGGTTTCGACGCAGCCTCTGGCGTAGTGAATGTGAGTAATCTTCTGGTCGACACACTTGCCGGCCAAACAGGCACGATCAGCACTTCGATGCTGCTGACCTATTCCACCTTTCGCACTGTCCAGCCGACATCCACGTTCATTGGTTTAACAAATGTCGATGTACCGATTGACAGCGGGTCATTGACTGCAGCCACGGCTGTCCAGTCTGGTCCTGCGATTGGTGCTGCCACGCCAAACACTGACGGCACATGGGCATTTGCAGTGACCGTGCCAGTGACAATCACTGTCGCTGGTACGGCCCTTGCGCAGCCGTTCACGAACAGTTCACCGGCGGTCATGGTCCTCACCGGGACATTCTCTATCAAGGGCAACACGATCAGCCTCACATCACAGGGGTCGGTGAACGAGACACTTCCGGTGCCTGCCGGCCCACCATTGGTCAGCGCGCCATTTGACCTTCCAACCATCATTCCAGCTGGTCAGGTAGCCCATCTTCTGATTAGCGGCACCTTTGCCGACGGAACAATCGCTACTGTTGGTAGCTCAACCCTTGTTATGAATGGGGTTCCCTCGGCGATTGTTGGTGACATCAACCAAGACGGTGCAGTGACTGGCGCAGATCTTGGATTGCTGCTTTCGGGCTGGGGTCAACCTGGACCATCAGACCTGAACAACGATGGCACAACGAACGGCGCAGACATTGGTTTGCTGCTTACCAACTGGACATAACGGCAACTGAGGAGTCGGCTAGACGACCCACGGAAGGTGCATCAGATCAACATTGCCCCCGCACAGGACGCACACGGTAGGTAGATCCATGCGACCATTGGTTCGCCCGGCAAGGATTGCTGCAACGCCGACAGCTGCGCTGGGTTCAATCACCAAGCGCGCGCGCGTGAATACCAGTCGCATCGCGGCAATGATCTCTGCTTCGGAAACCAAGGCGATGTCGTCCACAAGGTCACGGATCACTGGGAAGGTCAGTTCGCCAAGTGATGTCCGCAGTCCATCCGCGATGGTCACGGGCGGCTGTTGTGGAGCGCGCTTTCCTGTGCGCTTCGACTCGGCTGCATCGCCCGCCAGTTCAGGCTCTGCGCCGACAATTCGGATGTCCGGTCGCAAGGCACGGGCGGCAATCGCCATGCCGGCCAACATGCCACCGCCACCAACGGGGATGACCAGTGTGCCAGCATTGGGCACTTGTTCAAGAATCTCGAGTGCGATTGTTCCCTGTCCAGCAATCACCCACGGATGATCAAAGGGCGGAACCATGGTGGCGCCTGTTTGCGCCTGAACAGCGGCGGCCATCGCCTCACGCTCAAGACCAGTATTTCCGCAGGTCACAACCTGAGCACCCGCATGAAGTACAGCAGCCCGCTTGGATGCCGAGGCGTTTTCTGGCATCACTACATGTGCAGGCATGCCCCGCTCTGCTGCCGCGGTAGCAAGTGCAAGCGCATGATTTCCAGAACTATGCGTGACCACCCCGCGCGGTGCATCCACATGATGAATGCTCTGGACTGCATTGGTTGCGCCACGGATCTTGAAACTCCCAGTGCGTTGCATAGATTCGCACTTAAATGTGACTGGCCGACCAGCAAGTTCACCGAGTACATGGCTGTCAATCGCTGGAGTCCTTAGGACATACGGCGCAATGCGGGAGGCCGCAGCGGTGATATCCGCAAGCGTGATGGCATAGGGTTCACGAGCGGCGTTCATGGATTTGCATGCGCGAGTTGTTCGCGCCGCCACAGTATCCAGCTTGAGTCAGGAAGCGAGTGTCCCATCTGCCTGAACATAAAAGATATCTGTGCATTGTGATAGAGCGCGTGTGTTGGCAGTTGCAGCAGCACGTCAGATACTTGTTGTCGGAATTCTTTGCCATCTCGCACGCGCGCGATGACGCGATTGCATTCTGTGTCAGTCAATTGATTGAGATATGCATCCCATCGACTACGGACTGACGGCCACGCGGCGTGCATTGAGGCAATCGATGGAAACTCCGCCGTGGTAGCCATGGTGGCAGCGGCATCGCCTTGCAGGGCGCCAATCCAAACGCGCTCAGCGCCAATCAGATGTGTGAGTGTTCCGTGGATGCTTCCGCAGCCAATAGGGAATTCCCGGCGGAAGTCCAAATCCGGAATGCCCGTAGCAGCATGAAGAGTGCGTCCGGTGAGCCAACGCATCCAAGCGTGTGTGTCGCGTATGAGTGTGATGCCGTCCATGCGGCGCACCATATCACAGGTCGCCTAGGATTACGGGTTAGTAGGAGTGCCCCAGTTAAAGTGCTGCCGATACAGCTTTCTCTGAATGGAAATGTCAATCTGCCGAACACCACGAATCTTGAGAATCTGCGCTCTGAGTATGTCAAAGTGAGCGCCATCACGAACATTGAACTCGGCTGAAATTTGGAATCGTCCACTCAGGATGGTTATGAAGACGAGTTCGGGCAACTTGGCCAACTCGGCAGCCAGCTCACGTGTGGGAACACTAGCCACAATGTGAAGGAGTCCGGAGAGGTTCAAGCCAATACGTGCGGGATCGGGCAGCGTGACAACACGGACAATTCCATCCGCGAGAAGCTTTCTGAATCGATCAGCCGCACTCGTTGGAGAAATGTTGGTGTGCAGTGCGATGTCAGTAAAGGACATGCGCGCATCCTGCTGCGCCTGCTGGATGATCTGGCGATCAGTCCGATCTATGTTGCGCGGCTCTGTCTTGGTAAGCGATGGTGCATGACCACGCTGTGCGTCAGGGAACTCAAGCACAATATGTGACTCGGATTCCATGATCAATGGGTTGGCAACAATGGCTCTATCCATAATGGAGACCATGTCCATGGAGTCGCGTGCGGCTCCATACACAATCATGTCCCACGCACCGAATCCGGCGCATATGTAGAAGAATTGCTCGTGTGCCAATAGGCTTGCCGCCACGGCATCGGCACTGCCATGAACTCGCAGGTGCACAACAAACAGCGTATGGACGCCAAGAAACTCAGGTGGCACGAAGCCCAACACCCGAACGGATTTTTCCTCGATCAAGCGGGCAAGGCGGCGGCTGACATTTGCCTCCGAAATTCCTGTTTGCTGCGCTAAATCGCGCCCGGAAGCTCGACCGTCTACCTGCAGCGTTGCGATGATCTTTCGATCGGCGTCATCGAGTGCTGGGAGCGAGGGATCTGAGTAGCGAGGGGGGCTATGCAGCATTATCTTTGACGATCAAGAAACAGGATCCGCTTCCAGATACGAAGGTCGCCCGCTTCTGCGGACGCTGCACTGGCCCCCGGAATTTCGCTTGCACGTGCTTCTCTTTGAGAAAGCACCGTGCTCAACATGTCCCCCACTGGATTTCTCCAGTTCCCCGGACGTGGAATTCTGCAACCAAACACTCAAACGTCGAAAGCCGAAATACTGCTCAGAAGTACTTATGCCTTACGGCCAACGCATCAGGAGCAATACTGCCGTAAATGGCTGTACGGCGAGTCTATCGGGCTAATTTAAAAGGCACATGAATACTAACTCGGTCTGGATAAATGTCAAAAATCAAGGTCAGATTGCCGGAATAATTGCGCGCATCACATCAATTTGCAAGTTGCTATGACGTGCTGCAGGCATAGACTTCATCATTCGCTCGGGGCGCGGCCACTCTCGTGGTCCGCTGAGAAGTACCCGCGGAACCTGACCCGGTTCGTACCGGCGTAGGGAAGCGAATGGCAATTTCCGCACGTGTGCGGGAGTGCTATTCATCCTTGTGCTGGTTTGGCTCGCGGTCAGGATCGCTTGCTCACCACTGTCCTGAGGATGAATACATGACTAACACCGCAGCCGGATACGAACTTCCACTCCATGGCGCATTTAACCCATCAACTGATGCACAGGGCACAACGGTGGGCAGCTTTGCACGCCGTGCGGACATTGGGGGTCCATTGGCATTCAGTTCGCCAGACACACCAGGGATGCCTGCGGCGAGCGTCTTGACGGCATGGGACTTCCTCCCGTCCGGGTGGTCGTGCGTACGTTTGTCTTCAGCCCCAAATGGAACGCCGTCAAGCAACCATCATGACAGTTCGCACGGTGTTGTTGAGTTTGTCACCGCACGCGGTGAATGGATGCGCGTTGTGCACCCGAAGGGATTTGCGCCAATCACGCAGCTTGAGAGTGCCCGCCTTGGTGTCATTACCGCGCAGATGAAACGTGTTGCAGAGCGCGAGCCACACCTGACGGCCATGCAGGTGCGCGATGAGATTGCCGCTGGTCGCATGGTGATCCCCGCAAACATCACGCACCTTGGGTATGGACTTGATCCAATGGCGATCGGTCGTGCTTCGAAGACCAAGATCAACGCAAACATGGGCGCCTCGCCGGTTTCGAGTGGAACGCATGAAGAGGTAGAAAAGCTGAAATGGGCTGAAAAATGGGGTGCAGATACGGTCATGGACCTATCCACCGGAGGAAACCTTGATGAGTGCCGGGACGCCCTGATTCGCAACAGTTCCGTGCCGATTGGCACCGTGCCTATCTATTCGATGATCATCGGTCGCAAGTTGGAAGATCTCGACGAGGCCATGATTCTTGAGACTCTGGAGCACCAAGCCAAGCAGGGTGTTGATTATTTCACCATTCATGCAGGCGTGTTGCGCGAGCATCTCCCATTCATCAAGCGACGGTTGATTGGAATTGTTAGCCGCGGCGGTTCGTTGCTAGCAAAGTGGATGCTTGTGAACAACAAGCAGAATCCAATGTACGAAGGTTGGGAGCGGATCTGCGAAGTACTGCGACGCCATGATGTGACCTTCTCAATCGGCGATGGACTTCGTCCCGGTGGATTGGCAGACGCCACAGATCGCGCACAACTTTCCGAGCTAGAGACCATCGGTGAGCTCACTGAGCGTGCGTGGCGCATGGGCGTGCAAGTTATGGTTGAGGGCCCAGGGCACGTGCCGTTCGATCAAATTGAATTCAACATGAAATTGCAGCGCACGCTTTGCCACGGCGCACCGTTCTACGTGCTTGGTCCGCTTGTGACCGACATCTTTCCGGGATATGACCACATCACAAGTTGCATCGGAGCCACAGCTGCTGGGTATCACGGCGCCAGCATGCTTTGCTACGTGACTCCAAAGGAGCACCTGGGGCTACCCAAGAAAGATGACGTAAAACAGGGCTGTATTGCCTACAAAATCGCCGCCCATGCGGCAGATGTTGCGCTCGGCATCCCGGGTGCGCGTGATCGTGACGATGAACTTACGAAGGCGCGCGCTGCGCTGAATTGGGAAAAGCACTTCGAATTGAGTTTCGATCCAGACACCGCTCGTGCATATCACGACGAGGATCTAGACGTCGACACGGACTTCTGCGCCATGTGTGGTCATGACTGGTGCAGCGTTCGTATCAGTAAGGAGATCCAGGAGTTTGCCAGTGGCAAGGACGAGGACTACCAGCGCGGCAAGCCCGTTAAGAGTGCCGCCCTCAGTGTGGAGCAGCAAGAGATACTTACTAAGCGTGGCGTCTTGAGCCCTGACGAAATCCACAAGCTGGCATCGAAGACCCGCAAGGCAGTTGGCGCCGAAGAAGGCAAGGCAACATGCCACAGCGACTACGTCGATCCGAATGCGGCGCGGGAAGTGCAAGGCGCTAAGTTGGTGCAGTTGAATACAGCGCCAGCCCACAACCTTGCTACACATGATTCGGTGATCTAACTGTGCGGTGTTAAAAACGCGCACCCGTTGCTGGCGAGGTTGTTTCCTAGGCAGCGGGCCGACCACGTAGCCAATCGGTGCATTGGTGTTGATTCGCTCGGGCAAGCAGCGCGCTTATTCCAGCGGCTACATCGAAGGCGGCGCGTGGATTGCCCGCTCCGCTCGCGGATATCCGCATTCGGCGTAGGCGTTCTGGATTAGTCATGATTGCGGCCACAACGGCACCAGCATCCGCAGCACGATGAGTGCGGACCGCTGCGCCAATCGCCACCAGCATGTCTGCATTGCGCTCTTCTTGGCCAGGTATTGGCTGCAGGAGCACCATTGGAAGTCCTACGGCGCGCGCCTCAGTGGTGGTTAGACCGCCGGGCTTTCCAACCATGATGTCCGCTGCAGCCATAATTTCATGCATGGCGTTTGTGTAGCCAAGTACCCGCAACTCAGGTCCGCCCAATTGGCTGCGGCTTTGCACTTCCAGCGCATTCATAGCGAATTCGAGAGACGCGTTCTTTCCGCAGACAACCACAATCGTGCACGCGAGTTCCATGGATAGAAGCGACCGCACGACGGTTGGAACATCACCAAGCCCATGCCCGCCGCCGCACACCACGATCATTGGGCGTGTGTGGTCGGTCTGTGCAAATGAACGTTGATGCGTCATGCAGAATCGTGGGTCAATAGGTATTCCGGTCACCTCAACTCTGTTGGGATCCATTCCCCCAGCGATTGCTGCTGAACGTGCGGCGCGGCTTGCAACGCAGGTGAGGTCTACGCCTTGGTGCAGCCACACAGCATGCGGGTGCTCGTCTGTAACCACGGTCACTACGGGTGCGCTCATTTCACCACGCGTTCGCATGCGACCAAGTAGGGCGCTCGTGAGAAAGTGCGTTGAGACCACGACATCTGCTGCATGCAAACCGGGGTGACTGCGGAAGCCCGCCATCACCGAGTCTTCAAATCGATCCAATGCAGGACCGAGTGTTCGCCGTTCGCGGCGTGGAATGTCAGTGCTGTTGTAAATGGCACCAACGAGACGCGGCGCATGTCGAATGGCGCGCAGATAGCCATCGCGATACACAGTCCTGAACCAGCGCGGCGCGTGATCTAGCGCCTCAATGAAGGTAGCACCAGAAAGTTGACCTCGCGCGCGTAATGCATCGTGTACTGCGACGGATGCACGCGTGTGCCCGCAGCCCACGGAACTACTGCAGAATGCAACATTCAGCGGTCGCGGCGTCTGGATGACTTGCTCAGTGCGCATACACGCCGTCCTCAGAAGTAGTGCCCGGCGCTGAAATGTGGAGGTGTTCAGGGTGTTCGGTTGGGTCGGGCTTCCACCCGGAAGCACGCAGCAGTGCTTCAACGTCAATGATTTCTAGTCGACCGTCTGCATGCTCAACAAGTGCGGATGCTCGCTCAATCCAATCCCCACAATTGGCGTAGGTAAGTCCGTCTACGCGATGGTCAATCCGTGGTTCATGGATGTGTCCACAGATCACCCCGTCAAGCGAACGACGGTGCGCCTCATTGGCAAGAACTTCCTCAAACTTGGAAATGAAGGTGCATGCTCCCTTCACTTTCTTCTTGATCGCCTGCGAAAATGACCAGCGCTTAAGACCAATGCACGATCGAGCCGCATTGACGATGCGGTTGATTTGCACGAGGTAGTCGTATCCATAGGTGCCAAGAATGGAGAGCATTCGGGAGTGCTGCACCACTAGGTCAAATTCATCGCCGTGGCAGACTAGAAGCTGCCGCCCGTCTGCTAGTCGATGCACAGCCTGCTTTGCAATGCGGATGCCGGCAAGTTCCATTCCTGCGTATGGGCGCAGTGAATCGTCATGATTTCCTGGAATGTAAATGACTTTCGTTCCGTGGCGCGCCAGCTTTAGAAGGCGCCGCACAACTTGATTGTGCGTCAGCGGCCATGTCCAACGTTGCCGGAGCGCCCACATGTCCACGATGTCGCCCACGAGGTAGAGTCGCTCGCACTGCAGGCGCTTTAAGAAGGCAGAGAATTCCTCAGCGCGCGCGCCACGGAAACCCAAGTGGACGTCACTGACAAAGACCGTGCGGTAGGCGAACATGTTTGTCCTCCTGTCGTAACCAGCCGTAGCCCGACCGTGGCAGGAGGCGCGATCCGTGCGATCTCCCAACCGAATCATCGGCTGCGTCTATTCGTATTCGATGAGGTTGTTGCCCTTCTAAACCAAGTTTGAACACAGGTGCACAGAAATCAGTGCGCCATGGCTCGTTCAACATCATCGGCGCTACGGGGAATCCCTGGGGTGAGCAACTCATAGCCATGGGCGGTGACCGCAACATCGTCCTCGATTCGGATGCCTACAGACTCCTTGGGCAGATAAATGCCGGGCTCGATAGTGATCACTGCACCAACTTCGAGCGGCGCGTCGGGAGATGCGTCGTGCGTCTCAAGACCAAGGTGATGACCCATGCCATGGATGAATGCATCGCCAAAGCCTGCGTCCACAATCACCTTTCGACCAGCGGCATCAATGTCAGCGAGTGTTGCTCCGGGCTTCACGGCGCCGATAGCGGCGGCTTGGGAGCGGAGCACTAGGTCATAAAGTTCCCGTTGGCGCGCGCTGAACTTTCCAGAGACAGGTAGGGTGCGCGTGACATCCGCCGAGTAGCCCGCGTGTTTGGCACCGCTATCAAGCACCACGAGCTCGCCAGCGTTCAGAACGCGATCATTCGCGTGATAATGAAGGACGGTGGCATTGAAGCCTCCGCCAGCAATGGTGCGAAATGCAAGTTCCCGAGCGCCGTTACTGCGATACGCATGCTCCACTGCTTCCTGCAGATCAAATTCATTCATGCCAACTCGCATGGACTTCATGGCAGCCGCGAAACCGGTAGCGGTAATGCGGCCCGCTTCACGAATACATGCAATTTCTCCGACACTCTTGGAAGCGCGCATCTTTAGCAATAGATCGCTGCGGTCGTTGATTTGTGTTCCCGGGACGCGCTCAGCCTGCGCGCGCAGGATGGCAAGGTCTGCGGACACCGGTGTGTTCCACGAAGCAAGTGGCATCAGACATGCAAGCGAGCGCGATCGGCGAGTTGCTTCCAACAGAAGTCTGCCAAGCATTCCTGTGCGTAGCACTGTGTCAAAGCCGGTACGCGTACGGAGTGCCCCGCCAAGTTCATCGCGGAAGCCGTCCCACTTTTCCACCTCAGGGTTGAGTGGCCGTAACAGCAACGTGGCGCGCTTCGACGGGACCGGATGAGCAGGATCAAGAAAGAGCATGGCTCCTGGCTCATCGGTGATGCCAGTGAGGTACTCAAAATGTGCATGTGGTTTCCACGGGTGGTGGAGCGAAGGGTCGGCCTCTCCAGCAAGGACCAGAGCTGCAGACTGACCAAGGTCGGCAAGTATCCGGTCGCGGCGGGCGCGGAATTCAGCGTGCGTGATTGATGGCGCAGCGGAGTCAGTACTCATGCCCCAAAGGTTACTTGGCGGGGTGCTCGGCGTCAGGCTCGTCAGGTCCCCAGACACGGTCGCGAATCACCACAAGAAGTGCATAGAAGACGGGCACAATGACCAGTGACAGAAGGGTGGAAACGGCTAATCCAACCATAACAGTCACGCCGATCGATCGTCGCGCATTCGCGCCAGCTCCGGTGGCAATCACAAGCGGAACCACACCCAAGATGAAACTGAGTGCGGTCATCAAGATCGGTCGTAGACGGAGGCGTGCCGCGTCCATCGCTGCTTGCACGGGTGTTCGGCCACGCTCTGTCGCCTCTTTGGCAAACTCCACAATGAGAATGGCATTCTTTGCCGCAAGTCCAATCAGCATCACTAGTCCGATCTGCGCGTAGATGTCAAGCGGCATTCCTGCCACGCGTAGACCGCCAACGGCGCCTAGGGCGGCAAATGGGATGGCGATCACCACTAGTACCGGAAGCGTCCAACTTTCGTACTGTGCAGCCAAGAATAGGAACACAGCAATGATTGCCAGTGTGAACACGATGGGTGCGGCATTCGATGATGTTCGCTCTTGATAGATGATGCCGGTCCACTCATAGGTCATCCCTTGCGGAAGAACTTTCTCGCAAATCTCTTCCATAAAGGCAGTGGCGGCGCCCGAACTGACGCCAGGGGCACCAGCGCCGTTGATGGCGATAGTGTCAGTGACGTTGTAGTGCGTGAGGTTGTCTGGACCAGTAGTGGTGCGTTCGTGCGCGAATGCCGAGAAGGGAATCATCTCCCGATCCCTGTTCATGACATAGAGCTTGCCAAGATCTTCGGGAGCCATGCGGTAACGCGCATCAGCCTGCACGTACACCTGATAGACCTGATTAAATCGGTTGAATTGATTGACGTATGCGCTTCCGAAATTCAATTGCAGAACCGAAAATGCATCGGCCACGGTCACGCCAAGGCGCTGCAATTTAGCGCGATCAATCTCAAGCCAAACCTGTGGAACATCCTTCTGGAAGAAGGTGGAAACCCCGAGTAGTTTGTCTGGGTGGTTGCGTGCCTCTGCCACCACATCCATCGCAGCTGCGTAGAGCGCATCGGTACCTAGTCCTGCGCGGTCAATCAATTGCAACTGGAATCCACCAACTGTTCCAAGACCAGGAATAGATGGTGGGTTAAACGGGAACGCCATAGCCCCAGGAATCGTCCAGAGAAGTGGTTGTAGCCGCTGCACGATGGCAGTGGTGGTATGTGCTGCCCCAGTGCGTTCTGACCATGGCTTAAGGACGGGAATAAGGACGCCACTATTTGATTGCGGCGCATTGGCAAGGAAGTTGAGACCGTTGATCTCAATGATCGTGTCCACCTCAGGCTGTGCAGCGACAATCTTTCGCGCTTCAGCTGCAACCGCATTGGTTCGCTCTAGCGGGGATCCTGCTGGCAACTGATAGGCAACGAAGAAGTACCCGTTGTCTTCATCAGGAACGAACGCAGTTGGAGCAGTGATCACCAACCAGAGTGCGGCTGCAACGGCAGCCACAAAGATGACCCCGGCTACCACCCAGCGCCGAACAAGCCAACCGACGGTGGACTCGTATGTCAACTCAACGCGCGAGAACTGCCGGTTGAAGGCACCAAAGAAACCACGATCGGCCATCTTGCGTGGTCGGAGGAAGATGGCTGCAAGTGCGGGACTTAGCGTCAGTGAGTTAATCCCCGACAGAATGACCGAGATGGCGATGGTCATGGCAAACTGGTTGTAAAGCTGACCAGTGACGCCGGGCATGAGTGCCGCCGGAACAAAGACCGCTGCAAGCGAGAGCGTGGTGGCCACAATTGGACCAGCTACCTCCTTCATTGCATCACTAGCGGCGCGGTATGCATTCGTTTCGCCAGCTTCAAACTTACGTTCGACATTCTCAACCACCACAATGGCGTCATCCACCACGATGCCAATCGAGAGCACTAACCCAAGAAGGGTGAGCGTGTTAATTGAGAATCCCAACGCCAACATCACCGCGAATGTTCCAATGATCGATACCGGAATGGCAATCATTGGAATCAGTGTTGTTCGGAAACTCTGAAGGAACACGTAGATAATGATCAATACAAGGAGT
>JBIKQN010000131.1:0-5253 GCA_044349615.1 Phycisphaerales bacterium | reverse complement strand
TCGATAGATACGTGCGGTTTCAACGGCGGCATCAAAGACCCGCTCGTAATCGGCGCGTGGGAATGCCAGCACGGGCGGCACTGGATCGGCTGCGCACCCTGCAAGGGCAAGGCACGCGGTGGCGAACATCAAGCAGAAGAGGGCGGGGCGCACATCGCAAAGTCTACGGATTGGATCACATTGCCGCCTGTGTCCGATCTATACATGAGCCATGAAGCTTGCAGTACCGGCCATCCTCCTTGCGGTGATTCTGTTGGCCATCGCGTCCTTTGATGCTGCCGGGCCGCGCGCGGACTTCACCATGGTGCAGGCGAACGATGCGTTCACCCTTGACCCACAGCGTATGAGTTGGCAGCAGGACATCCGGCTTGGACGCGCCATCTACGAAACACTCGTGGTGGTCGATGCCGACCGCGGAGGGGCACTTCCCGGCGTTGCAGAGCGATGGAGCATGTCGCCTGATGGCTTGCGCTGGACCTTCCACTTGCGCCCCGATGCGCGGTGGTCAAACGGTGACGTTGTGCGGGCGCAGGACTTTGTTGCAGCATGGCAGCGCGCCATGCTGCCGGACTTTGCCTCCGACTATGCGGGGTTCGTGGCTGACATTGCAGGTGCGCAAGAACTCTGGGATTTCCGCGCTGCGCAGTTGGCGCAGTATGCATTGTTGCCTGCAGCAGAGCACACCGAACAGCGCGCCCAAGAATTATGGTCAGCCACCATGGCGAAGGCCAACGAAGTAGTTGCAGTCAAGACGCCTGATGAGCACACCATTGAAATCACACTGCGTCGTCGTGTTCCGTACTGGCTCTCGGTGATCGCATTTCCGGTGATGGCGCCCATCCATCAAGCAACGGCGACGCGATTCAGCGGATTTGATCTCGCATCTGGCCGACGGACTGTTGATGCTCGTTGGACAAAGCCTGGAAATCTTGTGTGCAATGGTCCATTTATGGTTGATGACTGGCGCTACAAACGCCGCATGCGCCTGTTGCGAAATCCGTTCTACTGGGATCATTCGTTACAGACGGTAAACAGCATTGACATTCTTCCCATTGAGGACAACAACACTGCAGTCTTGGCATTTGATGCCGGTGGAGCAGATTGGGTGACGGATGTGCGCGTCGGTTACAAGGTGGAGTTGGCGGAGCAGGCTGCGCGCTATGTAGCGCACCACCGGGCGCAATTTGATGCGCTCCGTGCCTCCGGATTGGGCGTTGACGAGGCGCTTGCGGCATTGCCGGCGCCCACGGCAGGTGAACGCCGTGATGTACATGTAGTTCCAAATTTCGGCACGGACTTCTACAGCTTCAATTGCCGTCCAACACTGACAGGCGGTGCGTTCAACCCGTTCGCCGACCCGCGCGTTCGGCGCGCGTTCGCGCTTGCGGTTGACAAGCGTGCTCTTGCAGAACGTGTGATTCGTGTGGGCGAGCCCGTGGCGAACACGCTTGTCCCGCCCGATGGCGTTGTTGGGTACCAGACACCAGCAGGTCTCGGTCATGATGTAGTGCGCGCTCGCAAGGAACTTGCCGATGCAGGCTGGTCTGACCGCAATGGTGACGGCACTCTTGAACTTGCCGACGGCACTGCATTTCCTACTGTTGATCTCTTGTATTCCACTGGAAGCCCGCGCTACCGCGACCTGTCATTGGCGATGGCTGACATGTGGCGGCGAGAACTTGGTGTTCAGGTGGAACTCACATCGAAGGACTCCAAGTTCATGAAGGATGATCTGCGTGCGGGCAACTTCATGATTGCTCGCGGTGGCTGGTATGGCGATTACCCAGACCCAACCACATTCCTTGATCTTTGCCGAACGGGCGATGGCAATAATGATCGCGGTTACTCCAGTGCAGCGTTCGATGCATTGCTTGACCGTGCGGCCGCGGAGCCGGAACCAGCGCGCCGCTTGGCGATTCTTGCGGAGGCAGAGCGAATGGTCACCGAAGTTGACCTTCCAATCATGCCAATCACGCACTTTGCAACGGTCCTGCTCTATGACCCGGTTCGAGTGCGCGGCATCACGCGGGATCCCTCGTTTGACCAACGATTCTCGAATATCAACGTGCTGCCGCCGCGCTAGTGACGACCGCTCTGGATGCGTGGATCAATCCAGGCATAGAGGACATCGACAAGCAGGTTCATCAGGATCACAACGGTGCTGAATACGAGCACCACTCCCATGAGGAGCGTGATGTCTTTGCCAAGCACAGCATCCACAAAGTGCTGCCCGATTCCAGGAACTGCAAACACCTTCTCAACCACGAATGATCCAGTGACGGCAATCGCAGTTGCTGGTCCGAGGTAACTGAGAACAGGCAGGAATGCGTTCTTCAATGCGTGGCCCATGGCAGCCTTCCGCCTGCTGAGCCCCTTGGCACGAGCAGTCCGCATGTAGTCAGCAGACATTTGCTCCAGCATCGATGAACGGACCAATCGGGCCACATACGCCGCAAATGGAAGGCTGAGTGCAAGTGCTGGAAGCATGAGGCTTCGAAATCCTTGCCAGCCGCCAATTGGTACCAGTTGCAACTTTGCAGCAAAGACGATCAGTAAGACTGCGCCGGTGACGAAGCTGGGCACGCTGATACCAACAACGGCCAGCAGTTGCGTCGTCGCATCGGCGGCCGAGCCTGGCCGCAATGCGCCCACTACACCAGCAAACACGCCAATTCCGAGCGCAAGCAAGATGGCGGCAATTCCTATGGTGAGGGAAACTGGTGCGCCATCAGCAATGATTTCATTCACAGACCAGTCGCGGTTCTTAAGGCTTGGTCCGAGGTCAAATGGGCGCGGTGCCTTGCCGAGCATCCATGAAATGCCGCTCGCCTTGCCGAGATAGTCGAAGTAAAAGCCAACCGGGTCATCAAGTCGATACTGCGCGCGCATGGCGGCTTGTGCTTCTGGCGAGGGGCGGCGGCCTTCGGCGCCATCAAACGGATTGCCGGGTGCAATCCACGCCAGCGCAAACGTGAGCGTGTAAATGGCAAGAAGCAGCACAGGTAACTGCGCAAGCCTGCGCAGGATGAACATCGTCACTAGCGACCACTCCCCGCGCCACCGTCTTGTGGCATGGAACGTGCACGCTCTGCTTCAAGACCCACTTCACTCGCTGCGCGCTTCGCTCTGCGGTCGGCCACCCACTGCACGGCATCAGCGAGTTTGCTGAGTTCGGCATCGCCGCTACGGCGGCAAACGTCAAGAATTGGATCCATTGGATCTACAACGCGTGAAATTGCCCAGCTTCGGAGTACCGCCGCAGATGTGCTTGCGCGTGCCGCATCAAGGAGCGGTGCCATCGACGGCATTTCTTGTGGAACTACGCCAAGAACCCATGCTTGCGCACTTTCTGGCATGGCTTTCCAGGCAGTCACAATGTCAGTCCAGATAGCCTTGGAATCACCGCGAATTGGCTCAGGCAGCAGATTCGGATCAGACGCAGCGTGGATCAATAGCGCAAGCCGCTTCACTGCCTCAATACTTCCCGCCGTCTGTACTAACTCACGCGATTCCTTCACCCAGGCTTCGTTAATGACCACGCCTGTGAACTGAATAGGCGGCGCGCCAGTAACGCTCCCAAGGAAGCCGGGTGTGGTACCGCCTGATCCAACCGATGGATTGGAGACCACAGCGATAGACACTAAGTGTGAATCAAGCGGCTGCACATTGAGGAGTAGCCCAATGATGGTGAGGTCGGCATCAACGGAAACCAAGATTTCTTCGCCGGGCATCAGGCGCAATCGTCGGTCAATCAGGAGCGGCTGCGGCGGCAGCTCGGCGCCATCGGTTTGACCAGGACGCGGTGCTGCGGAGCGCATGGTCACCTTGCCGGATATCGGCGCATCTCCACCGATCGCCATTGGTAGCCGTGAGCTGTTCCGGATGCGGATACCGATGGTGAATGACTCATATGGCCCAATCAATGTGGACGAGGGCGTCACTTCCACGGTGAGCGCACGGAACGGGCGATCAATGGTCTCATCAAGTGTGGTTGGCAGGTGGTCAGTCAATGCTTTGTTGAGCACTTCCGCGCGTTCTGCAATTGGCTTTGAAAGTTGCGAAGCCAAGAGCTTTGGTTGACCAAGAAGGTCAGAGAGTCGATCCAGTGCCAAGAGCCCTAGTGATGTGCCAATACGCTCTTCTGCAATCGTTCGGAATTCAACGATGGCTTCCGATGTTCGCTTGGCATCTGCGAGTGCCGATGCATAGGCATATTGAGCGAGCGGGTCATTGGCGCGTAAGGGTTCAAGCGCCTTCAGTGCAACATCGGCCTTTCCTTGGCGCCAGGCAAGCATGGCATCAAAGCGATCCTTGCCTTGGTCGCCAAGTGCGCCGGACTTCACCGCCTCGTCAAGGAGTGCGGGCACTGCGCCTAATTCCTTGCCAAACAGCAGCAATGCAACCGCACGCTGGATGGTGAACGAACCAATCTCTTCCTTGCTGCTTCCTTGATCCTCGGCGCGCTTGATCTCTGCATCGGTTCCGCGCAGCGCGCGCTGAAGCAGAGCATCCACTTTCTTAGCGTCGCCATCTTTCTGTGCGAGGCCAAGCATGGCAATAGATAAAGTCGAAGGAAGCGGCGGGAATTCCCGCGCAAGACGTTCATTCGTAATGGATGGGTCGTAGAGCGAGATGATTCGGCGGTAATCCTCTGTCAGGCGATTCATTCGCAATTCAAGTTCATGCGATGCTTCTTCGCGTTGTCCGCTGCCCCACAGCGCGGTAGCCAGATCTCCTGTGAAGGCATACACCAACTCGTTCCGGCGTTCGGCTTCGGCAACTGCAATTGCCATCCGGGCAGTGCGCTCGGCGGCTTTGAAAGCGCCGCCGTCAAGGAGCACGCTGATGAGTGCACTCCATGTTGAAAGGTCGCGTGGGTTGGCTTCGACGGCAATACTGAGAAGCTCAATGTCGGCGGCCGGGTCAGCCACTCGCATGCGGAAGTACCCAGCAGCTGCCTGCGCTGCTGTTGGGTAACTAGGGTCAGCCTTCACTGCTTCTGCAAGCCAGCGCGAGAACAATTCGGTGTTTCCAATGCGACTTTCCAACGCTGCCAACTGGTATGCCAAGCGAGCCACCACCGGCGCTCCGAGTGATGCTCGGTTCTGCGGGGCGAGAATCGCCTCGTATGCGCGGACGCGTGCGTCGGCTGTTGGATGTGCCTCAATAGCATCGGCAATGCGAGCAAGCCGTACAACATCATCAAGCGGATCGAGTTTGGCAAGTGCGGCAAGTGCTTCGCGACGTGCAACA
>JBIKQN010000130.1:0-5277 GCA_044349615.1 Phycisphaerales bacterium | reverse complement strand
ATGGCGAAGTGGTAGTTGTTGGTCCCTACAAGTCACTTGAGCGTCTGAAAGACGGTGATGCGGTCAAGTCGGAAGAGTCCGAATGGGGTGGCGGTGAAGGCCGCGGTGGCAGTGGCGGTGGTGGTCGTGGTCGTGGAATGCGCATGCGCTTCTGATGAGAGAACGCAATGAATGCAGCAACTGGTGAATTGAACAAGACATGAGTGATGCGATCATCCAACTTCGCGGAATTGCTAAGGTCTATCGCGTGGGCGTGGAGACCATTCATGCGCTCCGTGGCATTGACCTTGATATCGGCCGCAATGAGATGGTGGCCATCATGGGTAGTTCTGGCTCCGGCAAGAGCACGCTCATGAATACGCTCGGATGTCTTGATCGCCCAACGAGTGGCGAGTACGTGCTTGGTGGGCGTCTTGTGAGTGCCATGAAGGCCGATGAATTGGCGCTCATTCGTAACGAAGAAATTGGCTTTGTCTTTCAGAGCTTTGAGTTGCTGGCTCGCCAGACGGCCTTGGAAAACGTGGAACTGCCGCTCATGTATTCATCAACGGCGGGTGGCTTCCGCGCACGGCGCGAACGCGCCCTTTCCGCTCTGCAGCGGGTGGGTCTCGGCGACCGCGTTGATCACCGCCCCAACCAATTGTCGGGTGGACAGAAGCAGCGCGTGGCGATAGCCCGGGCAATTCTCAACAACCCCAAGATCCTGATGGCCGATGAGCCAACCGGAAATCTGGATTCTGCGACCACCGCCGAGATTCTTGCGCTGTTCACGCGCATTTACCGCGAGGGGCAGACGATCATCATTGTCACCCACGAAAATGATGTAGCCGCGCATTGCCGCCGTGTAGTGCGCTTGCGTGATGGACGCATACTCAGCGACCTAGCAGCGGAAGAAGACTTTGAAGTCAGCCCCTACGTTGAAGAGGCTCGCGAAATACAGCGGCGTCGGGCTGCTGCTGAAGAGGCAACAGCATGACACACTCAACTTCGCGCTCATCAGGCAAGGTCAAGGGCGAAGGTCGTGGCCTCACCTTCTTCTTCTTCTTGAAGGCGATTGGTATGGCGCTGAGCCAAATCTGGGCCAACAAGACGCGCTCATTCCTCACGGCGCTCGGCATCATTGTCGGCGTTGCGAGCGTTACCGCTGTGATCGCTGCCCTCACGGGGCTGAAGGCAAAGGTCTTGTCGGAGTTTGAGAGCGTTGGTGCTGCTCGGCTGTATATCTTCCCGAACCGGCCTGACAATGTCCCGCGCGCCAAGTTCCCGTGGGAGAAGTGCCGACTGAAAGTCAGTGAAGCAAAGGCGATCATGGAGCAGTGCCCGTCGATCAAGGGGATTTCTCCCATCGTTGATCTGCCCATGAGCGTTGAGAGCGACACGGAGTTGATTGATGGCATGACAGTGAATGGCATCTGGCCTGCGTGGCACGAGGCCGTTGGGCGCAAGGTGACCCGTGGCCGCCCGTTCAGTCAGATTGATATCGACACTGCGCGCCAGGTTGCTCTTCTGAACGAGGCTGCGGTCAGGGAACTTAAGATTGACATTGATGACAATGGCGGTCTTGGCGAGCACATCCTGCTTGGCGGACGCAGATTCCTAGTCATCGGAGTGGTGGAAACCACCCAAGCACGAATGTTGGGCATGAACTCCAGTGAAGCGGAAATCTTCATTCCGTTCAGTGTGGCAGAGAAGGTGCTTGATGGCTGGTACTTCATGCAGTTTGCTGCCATCGCAACCAGTCCAGAGACCGCCGAAGAGGCAAAGGCCGAAGTGGAATACGTCATGCGCCGGCAACGCGGCTTGCAGCCGGACGACCCGGACACATTCCGTGTTGCTGCATTGGACCAGTACATCAATCAGTTTAAGAACTTGGCATCCGGCGTCACAGCGATTGCTGGCGGAATTGTGGGTATCTCGCTGCTCGTGGGTGGCATTGGCATCATGAACATCATGCTGGTGTCAGTGAGTGAACGCACTCGGGAGATTGGTCTTCGTAAGGCAGTTGGCGCTACATCGGCAGCCATCCTGCTCCAATTCCTATTGGAGGCGGTCACGCTCACGGTGTTGGGCGGAATTGTCGGATTGGTGATCGGCAAGTTGATGGCAGTCAGCCTGACCTTCATCCCTGGCGCGAATCTGGAGCAAGCGGACGTACCGGCATGGGCCGTAGTTCTGTCGATTGTCTTCAGTGCGGGCGTCGGGGTTGCCTTCGGCATGTTCCCGGCATACAAGGCGTCAAGGCTTGATCCCATTGAGGCCTTGCGCCACGAGTGACCCGATGCGCCGATTCCTAACTGCCATTCTCACCACGCTTGCGGCATGTGCTGCTGGTTGCCAGAACGATCTGTTCCGTGCTGAGGAAACACCATTCACCGCACCAGAGAGTGCGCTCATGATGATCGAGCCAGTCGACCTGACGTCGGCAACCTATGGCCCGCCCGTTCCCGCTGCGGATGCAGTGGCACAGGCAACTCCCGGAAACTTCCAATCGACGCGCTACGACCGCACCCGCATGTTGTCCATCGCTGAGGTTCGGGCGCTGGCACTGGCAAACAATCTTGACTTGCGAGTGCAGTTGGTTGCACCTGACATTGCCAAGACATCCATTACCGAAGAAGAAGCCAAGTTCAACAGCACCTTCTATGCCGACTACTCTCGCAACGGAAGCAATCTGCTGACGCAGTTACAGAACAGCGAGGGGTTGTTCACTGATCAAATGAAGGTGGGCGTGGCAGTCCCTCTGGCTACGGGTGGCTTGGTAAGGTTCCAGCCGCAGTTCACCCAGTCAGAGCAGGTTTCGGGCTTCTCGCCGGAGACCGACCAGGGCGGTCTTCTCATGTCCATCAGTCAGCCGCTTCTTCGTGACGCTGGCGTCGGAGTGGCAACGGCGTCTATTCGGGTTTCCAAGATTCAGGGTCAAATCACTGACTCTCGCACTAAGCTTGAGGCGATTCGCATTCTTGCAAATGCAGACAAAGCCTATTGGAATCAGTACCGCACCTTCCGCGAGTTGGAAGTTCGCAAACAGCAGTATGACCTTGCTATCGAGCAGCTTGATCGTGCACAGCGACGGGTTGATAGTGGTGACGCTCCACAGGTGGAAGTGTTGCGTGCGCAGAGCGGTGTCGGCTCTACCTTGGAGTCGCTGATCTTGGCGGACAATGCGCTGCGCAGTCGACAGCGAGACCTGAAGCGCATCATGAACGATCCGGACATGCCGATGTCTGACGGTTGCGCGCTGATTCCCGCCACCCAGCCGAATCCCATGGGATTGCAACTCGATGCCAACGTGCTTGCAGACGGCGCAGTGCGTAATCGTATGGAAATGCTGGAACTGGAGTTGCAACTTGCGGTTGATGCCACCAATGTAGAAGTGGCCCGCAATGGAACGCTGCCGCTCTTTGTTGTGGACTACACCTACCAGATGTTGGGTTCTGGCAGTGGAATCGCAGACAGTTTCGGGAACATTGGCGATGCAGATCAGTATCAGGTTGCAGCCCGCGCTGAGATACCCATCGGCAACGAAGCTCGCATGAGCCAGTTGCGGCGCGCGGTGCTGCAACGCGTGCAGCGCATGGCCTCCAAGGATGCGCGTGCGCTCGCCATTCGGCAAGAGGTACTAAATGCCGTCGATGCCATTGACACGTCATGGCAGCGCATCTTGGCTGCTCGCCTAGAGTCAATTCTGGCAGGGCTCACCTATGAAGCTGAGAAGCGACAGTTTGACGTTGGTCTGCGGACCAGCACGGATGTCCTGCAGGCTGCAAGCAAGCTCGGCGATGCGCAGACCCGTGAAGTGAACGCGCTCTCCGGTTATGAGATTGCGCTCATTGATGCAGCCTTTGCAACGGGCACGGTGGCCGGTGGTTCACGCGTTCGGTGGGACGAGCTCCGCGCTCGTGATCCGGGGGCGGTACCGGAGACCAGTAATGACGGAATGATCGAGCCCATCACTGCAGTTCAGCCAACGGCATCTCGACCGCAGGCAACAACGCAGTCAGGTACTTAACTGACTGTTCCAGCCAACTTCCGTTCCGCCATTTGAATCATGATCCGGACTTCTGCCGGAACGGCATCATCTGCTGCGGTGCTGCGCCATGCAGCAAGCAACGCGGAATCGTCATGATTTGAGATGCGTTCCCCATGGAAGAGGAATGCAGCCGCCGCGGTGGCGATTGCCAGGCGACTACCCATGGTGCGGTCTTCGGCGCGTTCGCCTTCGGAGCGCAGTGCAGCCCAAAGTATGCGAGCGCGTCGCAGGCGGGCAAGCGGCGTGGTTGGGTCGGTGAGCAGGGCAACTGCTGTACCTCGGGTGGCATCCACTTCGTAAGCGATCCAGTCGCCCGAAGCGATGGCTGGCTGATCAAGCGAGCGCAACACCCATGCCAGCGTGTCACGCATGGATCCATCTTGAAATGGCTCAGGGCGCGTTGCGGGATCAACAGGATTCGTCATTGCATTCGTCCTTCAAGTAGTGACATCAATTCACGGAGTTCGCCGCGCGCACCGGCCGGCGAGGTGTCCACTGTTGCACCAACACCCTGTACAAGATGCGCGGCAAACAAGCGGCGCATGGAGACGATGGTGTTTGAGACTTGGCTGGGCGCGGTGAGATTCCATCGCGCCATGAGTGATTCATAGGAAGGTGGCATGGCACCCTCAAGCATTGGTCGCAGGATCCTTGATTCAAAGATGTCCCACTGCATATCGCGTCCGCTGGCATTGCACTCGGCGCGTAATGCATCAGCGGCATCGCGGATCAGCATGCTGATCCACGCGCGGTGGAATGCGGACTCGGGCGCAGGATTCTGTACATCGGGCAGCGCGTCCTGGCTGCCGTCATCGCCGCGGATCGTGCGTCCGTCGCCTGGATGCCTGCGCGCTGCATGATTGAAGCGATACACATCTGCGAGGTAGTTCCGTACAGCGCTTAGGAGAAGTGTCCGAAACTGGCCACGCTTCTCATCAAGGCGCCCCAAGAGATCACGACCGAGGAGGACATCTGCGATAAAGCCTTGCGTGAGTTCACGGGCTTCGTCATCCCGGCGACCGCTTTGCCGGATGTACGCATAGATGGCACCCCAATAGCGGACAGCGGCCTCATCGCTTGTGCGTGGCGCTACTTCCCGGTGAGGGCGGGTCGAATCCGGCGAATCCGGGGACTCGTGGTACGTGTGGGAAGGTGCGGTCATGGAAGGGTTCGGGACGCGTTGCATGGAGGCACCGCTATGAGATACGGCAATTATCGTGGGACTTCTGGGTTCCTACGGTAGCGGC
>JBIKQN010000129.1:0-5296 GCA_044349615.1 Phycisphaerales bacterium | reverse complement strand
GAATTGCAGTGGCGCCAATGAGGCCAATGACGCGTTCAGTCACACCCTTCACCGATGATCGAAATTGCAATCGCTTGCCAACGATTGATGCGGGATCAATCCCGCCGATTGATCGGCAATAGATGAAGCCATTCGAATCAATATGCTGGACCATCAGACCGATTTCATCGGCGTGGCCACAGATAGCGATAGTGAAGAGCGAACTTGGATCCTTTGCGCCCTTAGCGAGCGTGGGGAGCAACTCGGCAAAGCAATTCCCATACGCGTCGTTCCAGGTTCGCGTGGCACCGTTGGCCCGGACATAGTCAAGCCAAACGCGCTGACCGTCGCGTTCAAATCCTGATGGACTGGGTGTATCGAGGAGCTTTCGGAGAAACGCGAGGGATTCAATGCGCATGGGCGGAATAGTACGGGTTCGTACGATTCCGCCCATGCGAGAATTCGAGTGAAGTGTTTAACTGGCGGCGCGTTTATCGATATCACCGAAGAACGCACTGAAGTCAGTCCCGCTCTTCGGCTTGGCCTTTGGCTTGCCATCAGAGCCAGAACTGCTAGCGCCCGTCACGGGGCGCATCATCGGGTAACTCACAGGTGGCGGACTTCCCACTCGGGTAGCCGTCTGCACGGACCGACCGACTGGCGCGAGACTCGCAGGCTGTTCCCTTGGACCCACTCGCTTGTTGCGGGCGTTATCCACGCCGCGTTCAAGAACTTTCAAATGGGCGCGCAAGGCGTTGATCGAACTCAGGGGCTTTGGTAATGAGTCACTCATCGGAAATCCTTCCCTTCGGGGGTGGTCCATCGGTCGTCTGTCCCCGACCTATACGGCGGACATTGATCGTTGGTTCGCCGCGAAAGCGGCAACTACTGTTGACTTTCCAGGACGCACACACCTGCGCCTCGATCGGATCGCCAACTTCCATCGCTTTGAATGTCGATTTCAGGGAACCCGATGGCAAGGCTTTGTCCTCGGAATTCCGTCTGTACCTGCGAATCCACCCCCTTTCAGTGGTTTGTTGGACCTTCACGATCAGTCGAAGAGAGAGGAATGGTCACCGCGCCTTCCATGGTGGGTGCGCCCACGGAACACGCTTTCCTGGCACGCCGTGCGGATTTCACCGACGATTTGAGGCTTCTTGTCCCCCAAATGGTCGAACTTGCGCGCCCCAACTTGCGCAAATCTCCCTTACGGCGTGAACTACCTATCCACCCGCTCCCTGAAGGGGGCTCCCAAGGAGATACCAGTGAAGTCCACAGCCGCCATTGCAGTTTCAATCCTCGCTACCTTTGCGGCCCCGCACGCGGTAGCCGCCACTGTGGACTTGCCGCGTTACCCATCCACCAGCCCAGATGGCAATGTGGTTCTGTTCAGTTGGCGTGGTGATCTGTGGAAGTGCCCATCCACTGGCGGCGGTGCGCTCCGTTTGACGAGCAACCCGGCCAACGAAGGTCGCTCTGCATTCAGCCCCGATGGCGCATCGATCATCTTTGATAGTGATCGCGATGGCGGTCGCAATCTATTCATCATGAAGAGTGACGGGAGCGATGTTCGTCAACTCACCTTCGGAGATGCCGCGGCAATCCTGAGCGGCACGGGTGTCGACGGATCGGGTCGTCCGGTTGCATATTTCGAAAGTATGCGTGAAAGTGACCTGTATCGCGCAGCGCGGCCATACATGGTGCCACTTGCCGGTGGTTCGGTTGAACGCGCCTGCGATGCGTTTGGCTCTCACCCAGTAGCCACAGCCAATGGAGCAACGGTGCTCTTTGAGCGCGGCAGCAGTGCGTGGTTTCGGCGCGGTTACCAAGGACCGGATCAACGCGATGTGTGGACATTCGATCGTGCGACTGGTCGCTTTGCACAGCTGACTGACTGGAAGGGCAATGACGGATGGGCATTCCCTTGTGGCGATGACATCATCTATCTGAGTGATCGCGGAAATGGGAAGAGCACCAACATATGGCGCAAGAAGTTTGCAGCGCCAGCCAATGAACCAGGCACGCAATTAACGTCCTTTGATGATGATGTTCGTGAACTAGCAGTGTCTTCCGATGGTCGCGTTGCTATCTTTTCCAACTGGGATTCGCTATGGCGCCTTGATCTAGCCACTCCAGGTGCGCTGCCTATCAAGATCAACATGCAGGCTGCCGAAGACGAAGCTGATCGCATTCGACCACGCAGCGTTGGCCGCGACGTTTCAGAAGCGCAGCTTTCACCTGATGGCAAGACCATGGCTATGGTCGCTTACGGCGATGTCTATGTGAAAGGCGTTGAGGAGCGTTCGCCATTCGTGCGTGTGACTCGCACGCCTGCCCGTGAGCGTGACATCGCTTGGATGCCGGATGGCACCAAGCTTCTGTTCTCCAGCGACACCGATGGCAATGACTCCATCTTCGAAGCGACAGTAGTTCAGACGCGCAGTGAAATTCGCAGTACGTTCAAGGACAAGGTCAATCCAAAGAAGAAGGAAGAAGCAAAGCCCGAAGTTGCTGCCGTACCAGTAGCCAGTGCGGAGGTTGAAGTGGTTGCAGCAGCACCCGTGGTGCCAGCCACTGATACCCCGGCCACTGCGGCCGAGCCAGCGGCGGCTACCGCGGCAGTGGCGCCGACTGTGCCAGCAAAGCCAGAAGCACCAGCAGACTCCAAGAAGATAGATGAGAAGAAAGATGAGAAGAAGGACGAGAAGAAGGACGACAAAAAAGATGAGGGCGCTCGTTGGGCCGATGCCGTCAAGGTGGAAATCAAGCCATTCATTGCACTGCCAGCAGTGAGTGAGCGCGGACCGAGTCCGTCGCCCGATGGCAAGAAAGTGGCGTACCGACGCAATCTCAACACGCTAGTGATTCGTGATGTGGCCACTGGCGAAGAGAAGGATCTCCGGACGGGATTCGATCAGTCGATTGATTGGCGCTGGAGTCCAGACAGCCGAATGATTGCAATTCGCCAGGATGACGACAATTTCAACAGCGATATCTGGATTCAGCTTGCTGATGGGAGTGCGCCGGCCGTCAATGTCTCGCGCCATCCTGACATTGATGCCAATCCGCGTTGGAGTTCTGACGGCAAGGTGCTTGCCTTTGCGTCCTCACGCGTTGAAAACGACGCTGACATATACATGGTCTTCCTCGATAAAGAACTTGATGGAATGCCGCGCTTTGAGCAGGATCAGTACTTCAAGGACGCTGCAGAGGCGGCCAAGAAGAAGGCCGCAGAGCGCGGCCCGAAGAAGCCGGAGTCCAAGAAGGACGATGCCAAGAAGGATGAAGCCAAGAAGGATGAGTCCAACAAGGATGACGCCAAGGGTGATGAGTCCAAGAAGGACGATGCCAAGAAGGATGAATCCAAGAAAGACGATTCCAAGAAGGATGAGTCCAAGAAGGATCCACCAAAGCCGCTCGACCTTGATGATGCGTACTTGCGATTGCGTCGTCTCACCTCGATGCCCGGCAATGAACTCGACCTTGAGATTTCACCCGCTGGCGATCGCATCTACTTCATGGGCGGCATCGGCGAAACTGCCGGACTCAACAGTATTGCGTGGTCCGGTGGTGAAACCAAGAAGTTGGGTGCATCCGGCAGCATCCAGCATATGAATCTAGGCGGTGACAAGTTGGTAGTCGTCGGAAAGGGCGGCGCTAGCGTGGTGAACCTCCCGGCTGGTGACGCGAAGGGGATTGACCTGAGCGACACCGTGGAACTTGATCTGGCCGCGCAGAGCAGTCAGAAGTTCATGGAGATGGCGCGCACCATGGGAAGCGTGTTCTATAGCCCAACGATGAATGGCTGCGACTGGCCCGCGTTGACCGCGAAGTGGTCAACGCTCGCAAACAATGCGCGCACTGATGAGGAATTCGATTACGTAGCGAATCGTTTCCTTGGCGAACTGAATGCCAGCCATCTTGGCGTCCGCAGCCCAGGCTCTGAGGGTGCGGGACGGTTGGCGGTTGGTCGCATTGGCGCGCGCGTGATCTTTGCGGAAGGCGGATTCCGCATTGAGGAGATCTTGCGTGATGGTCCTGCCACAAAGGGTCAGACGCCGCTTGCAGTTGGCGATGTGATCGTGGCGGTGAACGGCGAACCAGTGAAGGCTGGATCCGCCATCGAGAACATTTTCCGCGGCACTGTCGGCAAGGAGACGGTGGTTCGACTCATGCGTGCGCCAGCCCCGGGCGAGCCTCGGATGGAACTTGATGCCATCGTGATGCCGAGTGCAACGAGCGAAATTCGTGAACTCACCTATCAGGACACCTTGCGACGCGCCCGCGAGACGGTTACCCGGCTGTCGCAAGGACGGATTGGTTACATCCACATTGCGGCGATGGACCAAGCATCGTTGGATGTGTATGAGCGCGATCTCTATGCGCAGGCAGATGGCAAGGACGGCTTGATCATTGATGTTCGCAACAATGGCGGTGGCTCCACTGCCGACCGCCTACTGAGTTCCATCATGGTGCAGCCGCATGCGTACACGGTGCCACGCGGCGCGGATCCTTCCAAGAAGGGGCACTATCCAGTGGACCGTCTGTTCATTCAGCGCTATTCGCTGCCGATCGACATGCTCTGCAACGAGAAGAGTTTCTCAAACGCAGAAATCACCGCGCACGCATTCAAGACATTGAAGCGTGGCACGCTCGTGGGAGTGCAAACCTACGGCGGGGTGATTTCGACTGGCGGAACATCGCTCATTGATGGCACGACCGTTCGCACGCCCTTCCGTGGCTGGTACTTGCCAGATGGAACGGACATGGAGCAGCATGGAGCAATGCCGGACATCGTTGTCCCACAGACAGCAGAGGACGAGAGCAAGGGCCACGACGCGCAGTTGGAGACTGCAGTAGCAGACCTCCTCAAGCGCCTCTAAATCCCCGCTTGGGTTAGTCCAAGAGCAGGCGTTCTGGCTTTTCGATGCAGTCCTTGATGTGCACTAGGAAACTCACTGCGTCCGCTCCGTCAATGATGCGGTGGTCGTAACTGAGCGCTAGGTACATCATCGGGCGGAGTGCGATCTGACCCGGGTTGCGCGGGTCCTCGATCGGACGCTTCTTGATCGTGTGCATCCCCAGGATCGCACTCTGCGGCGCGTTCAGGATCGGCGTTGACATCAGGCTGCCATAAATGCCACCATTGGTGATGGTGAATGTCCCGCCTGTCATCTCGTCAACAGTCAACTTCCCTTCACGCGCCTTGGCTGCAAAGCCGCGGATCGCCTGCTCAATCTCCGCGAAACTCAGAAGTTCCGCATTGCGCAGTACCGGCACCACCAATCCGCGATCGGTTCCTACTGCAATGGAGACG
>JBIKQN010000002.1:0-16595 GCA_044349615.1 Phycisphaerales bacterium | reverse complement strand
AATATACCGGGACGAGGGTATTGTGCTCCGGTTTTCGGACTTATGCAAGCGTTAACAATGAATACTTTTGTCGTTTGCACCCTGTGATTTTGTCTTGCGTGTCTTTCCAAGCCTATGCCCCTATGAACAAAGGGTTTATGCCGCAAGGTTTCGGGACGTTCGGGCAGGATGGCGCCAAAAAAACCGAGGCCACCCGTCGTGGGTGGCCTCGGCAATCGGTTCTTCAAATCGCGAGCTGATTAGTGCTGCGCTGGAGCGCCTTCACGGTCGCGGCGTCCGCCATCGCGTCCGCCATCACGGCCACCACGGTCGCCGCCATCACGACGACCACGGTCGCCGCCGCCGCCGCCACCCTCACCACCACCAGTGCCGCCGGCTGGAGCCTCGAGCAGGGCCTTGCGGCTCAACTTGATGCGACCACTGTCGTCGACATTGATGACCTTGACCTTGACGACATCGCCAATCTTGACGACCTCGGTGACATTCTTCACGAACCCGTGGGCCAGTTCCGACACGTGGCACATGCCGTCGGTTCCGGGGACGAGCTCGATGAAGCAGCCGAAGTCCTTGATCGAGATGACCTTGCCGTCGTAGATCGAGCCAAGCTTGATCTCGGCACCGAGCGCCTCGACTTCGGCACGCGCCTGGGCGGCCTTCTCGCTGTCGGCGCAGGCGATGAAGACGGTTCCGTCTTCCTCGACGTCGATCTGGGCACCCGTGCGCTCCTGGATGCCGCGGATCATCTTGCCGCCTGGTCCGATCAACTTGCCGATCTTCTCGGGGTCGATCTTCACGGTGATGATTCGTGGTGCAAACTTGGAGATGTCGCCGCGTGGTTCAGCGATGACGGCTTCCATCTGCCCGATGATGTCGATGCGTCCCTTGCGGGCGATCTCAAAGATCGTGGTGATTTCCTCGAGCGAAAGTCCGCGTGCCTTCAGGTCAAGCTGAATGCCGGTGATTCCCTCGCGGGTGCCGCTGACCTTGAAGTCCATCTCGCCGAAGAAGTCTTCTTCACCGATGATGTCGATCACGTGGCCAACCTTGCCCTCTGATGAGGTGAAGCGACCAACGCTGATGCCGGCGCAGGTGGCCTTGATAGGCACGCCCGCATCCATCAGCGCCAAGCAGCCGCCGCACACGCTGGCCATGGAACTTGAGCCGTTGGATTCGGTGATCTCACTGATCAAGCGAACGGTGTATGGGAACTCCACGGGATCTGGCAGGATCGCCCGGAGGCTTCGCTCTGCGAGTGCTCCGTGACCCTGCTCGCGACGACCCGGGCCCATGATGCGACCAGCTTCACCGGTGCAGAAGGGAGGGAAGTTGTAGTGCAGGTAGAACTTCTTGGCGTACTCAGGCATGAGGCCATCGACGATCTGCTCGTCCTTGATGGTGCCGAGGGTGCACGTCACGATGCTCTGCGTTTCGCCGCGTTGGAAGAAGGCACTGCCGTGGGTGCGCGGGAGGACAGAGACCTCCATGTCGAGCTTTCGGATCTGGTCCTTGCTACGTCCATCCGGACGAATGCCGTGGTTGGAGACGAGGTCATGGGTGACCTTCTTCTCCATGATGCGCATTGCTTCCTTGGCTTCCTTGGCTCGCTTGTCAGCAGTCTGCCATGCACCGAAGGAGATCTCACCAGTTGGCATCGCAAAGAACGTGTCAAGCACGTACTTCTTGACTTCGTCAACCTTGGCGTTGCGCTCCTTCTTGCCATTGATCTTGCGTGCTTCCTTCATGGAGTCGTACGCCTTCTCCTTGACGAGTTTCATCACTTCGTCAGAAGGGAGTACTGGCGTACCCATGGAGTGCGCGGGGGCGTCACTCTTGGTGCGCAGTTCCTCGATCAGTGCCAGGATTGGCTTGATGCCGTGCTCAAGTCCGAAGGCGATGGCTTCGAGCATCGTCTTCTCGTCGACTTCGGCAGCACCAACTTCGATCATGTTGATGCCGTCCTTGTGACCGGAGAGCACAAGGTCGATATCGCTGTAATCAAGTTGAGCGACGGTCGGATTGATGATGAAGGTCGAGCCCTGATCAGTGATGACGCGACCGACGCGCACAGTGGCGATCGGACCTTGGAATGGGGCATCGGTCAGGCTCAGCGCGGCGCTGGCGCCGGTGCAGGCGAGTACATCGCTGTCATTCTGGGTGTCATGGCTGAGAACGATGCACTGCAGTTGGATTTCATCAATGAAGCCATCTGGGAAGAGCGGACGAATCGGGCGATCCATCATCCGCATGGTGAGGACTTCCTTCTCGCTCGGTGCGCCCTCGCGCTTCTTGAAGCCGCCCGGATACTTGCCGGCGGCCGATGTGCGCTCGCGGTAATCGCAGGTGAGTGGGAAGAAATCGATGCCGGCGCGCGGATTTGCGCGGACGGCGGTGCACAGCACGACGGTGTCGCCGTAACTAGCAACGACTGCTCCGTGGGCTAGTTTGGCAACCTTGCCGGTTTCGAAACGGAGGGTGCGACCGCCGATTTCGCGTTCAACGATGACATGCTTCTTGGTACTAGACATTTGGTTCATTCCTCTTTCTAAAGTGATGTTCTGACGCGTTTATTGTTTTTGGACTTGGGTGACTCGGCGTGCAAATGGACGACATCCGCCCGCCTTCAGGACAGGAGCCACGGCGCAGTAGAGACTTCGTTTCTGTGAAGGCTGCGCGATGCCAACTGCCGCAGAGCGGCGTTGCGGTTGCGAGCCTTACTTGCGAAGACCGAGACGCTTGATGAGGGTCTGGTACCGATCGCGGTCAGTGCGCGCGAGGTAGGTAAGCAGACGGTTGCGGCGACCAACCATGAACAGCAGGCCGCGACGGCCGTGGTGATCCTTGGGATTCGCCTTAAAGTGATCCTGCAGCGTGGTGATGCGCTCGCTGAGGATGGCCACTTGGACTTCCGGTGAACCGGTGTCAGTAGCGTGGGTGCGGTTGACGCTGATGACAGCGGCTTTTTTCGTTGCGGAGATCGACATTGCTTCTAGCTTTCTTTGCTTGAATTGAGCCACGTAGTGTAGTGAAAGTCCGGCTTAACTCAAGCCGAGGCGGCGAAAGCGTTATCAGGACGGACGAAACCGCCGTATCCTTCGCTCCATCATGGCAGACGCCTCTTCCGCCGCCCCCGTAGGACTTCCAGGGGCGATTGCCCAGTTCATTGCCGAAAGTGCCAAGATTGAGCAGGGCGGTGGCCCTTCAGGCATCGAGCGGCAGCATCGTCATGGTCGATTGACGGCGCGAGAGCGGATTGCGCTTCTTGTTGATGCAGGGACAGCGTTCACCGAACTTGGATTGTTTGCTGCTTGGAACATGTACCGCGAGTTTGGCGGTGCACCAGCGGCAGGCGTCGTCACTGGCATTGGCGTGGTGCAAGGTCGCTTGGTGATGATCATTGCCAACGATGCCACGGTGAAAGCTGGCGCATTCTTTCCGATGACTTGCAAGAAGATCATTCGTGCGCAGGTCATTGCTGAACGCTCACGATTGCCGCTTCTTTATCTGGTGGACAGCGCTGGCGTGTTCTTGCCTTTGCAGGAAGATGTATTCCCAGATACCGACGATTTTGGACGGATATTCCGTAATAACGCAGTGTTTAGCGCCATGGGCATTCCGCAGTATGCAGCCATCATGGGTAACTGCGTGGCTGGCGGCGGATACTTACCAGTGCTCTGCGACACACTGCTGATGACAGAGGGAAGCGGTCTCTATCTCGCTGGACCTGCGCTAGTAAAGGCCGCCATTGGACAAGAGGTTTCAAGCGAGGACTTGGGCGGTGCTGCGATGCACGCCCAGATCTCCGGCACGATTGATTTCCGCGAGAAGGATGATCCGGCATGCATCACGCGCTTGCGCAGCCTGTTGCAGGCCAGTCGCGCTGCGCTTCCGGCACCAACGCCGGAAGTGGCGTCCGTGCAGCCGCTGCGCGAGCCTGCAGATGTGACATCCGTGATCCGTGTTGAGCCCGGGCAGCAGTACGACATGCTGGAGCTGTTGAGTTGCCTTGTAGATGCCAACAGCATGGATGAGTACCGGGCTGAATACGGCCAGTCATTGGTCTGTGGCTACGCGCGCATTGGTGGATTTGCACTGGGAATCGTGGCTAACCAGAAGAAGTTGACGCAGAAGAAGATGGCTGGCGGCAAGGCTGGTCCGTCCGTTGCAACCAACATGCCGGCGGTCATCTATGACGACAGCGCGGACAAGGCGGCGCGTTTCATCATGGATTGCAACCAGCGCAAGATTCCCATTCTGTTTGTGCATGACACCAACGGCTTCATGGTGGGGCGCGACAGTGAGCAGGGTGGAATCATTCGGTCTGGCGCCAAGATGGTGAACGCCATGGCCAATTGCGTTGTCCCGAAACTGGTCTTGATTGTCGGTGGTAGTTACGGCGCTGGCAACTACGCCATGTGCGGGCGCGCGTTTGACCCGCTACTTACGCTGGCATGGCCAAACGCCAAGTGCAGCGTGATGGGAGCAGCGCAGGCTGCAAGCACTCTGCTACAGATTGATTTGGCAGCCCGCGAGCGCAAGGGCGAGAAGATCGACGAAGGGATGCGTGCCCAACTGTTGGAAGCAATCACTCGAAGCTATTCCGAACAGCAAGACATCAAGTACGCAGCAAGCCGTGGCTGGGTAGACCGAATCATTGATCCGAAACACACTCGTGAAGAACTGGTAGCCGCCATGCGTGTTGCCTACCAAGCACCAGTGGAAGCACCGTTTCGTACTGGCGTGCTGCAAACCTAAGCAACCAAGAGGAGCGAACAATGCGAATCGTGATCGCAACTGGTAACCCGCACAAGGTGGATGAGATCCGTGCAGTGCTGGCGCCGATGGGATTTGCCGTGGTGTCGCTTTCGGAGCTTGGCGGGTCAGTGCCATCAGAGCCCGATGAGCCCGGGGTGACATTTGAAGAAAATGCTCGAATAAAGGCCCTCTATTACGCAGCTGCAATCGGCGAGGCAGTCCTTGCAGACGACAGTGGATTGGAAGTGGATGCGCTGCAGGGTGCGCCGGGCGTTCACAGTGCGTATTGGGCCGGGCATGAAGGTTCGCGTGCCGATCGTGATGCGCGGAACAACGCAAAGCTGGTGGTCTCGCTGCGCGGCATTCCAGCGGAGCAACGCGGTGCGCGATTTGTATGCACCATGTGCATTGCAACACCGGATGGCGTGGTGCTCCTCGAGACGCGCGGTGAATTTGAGGGCGTCATTTCCGATGAGCCGCGTGGTGTTCACGGCTTTGGGTATGACCCGCATCTTTGGATTCCGGAACTTGCCATGACAAGTGCCGAATTGCCGCCGGAGAAAAAGAATGAATTGAGTCACCGCGGGCGCGCGGTGCGTCGCATGGCATATCTATTGACGCACAAACGGATTTCCTGGTAACGGATATGCAGCAATCGCAGAGCATTCCATTGAACATTCTTCCATTGCCAGTGCAGCGCTACAGCTGTCATGGTTGTGGTAATTGCTGCCGTGACTTTACGGTGCAACTGCGCGAGGAAGATCTGGAGAAATTGCGTGCGCAATCATGGGAGCGTTCGCTTGGTGACGTGACTGTTGAATTCCGCGGTCGGAAGTTCCTTGCGCAGCGGCCAGATGGTGCGTGTGTATTCCTCCTCGACGACGGGAAGTGCAGGATCCATGCGGAATTTGGCTTGGAAGCGAAACCTTTGGCATGTCAGTTGTTTCCATTCAACTTTGCTCCGGATGCGGCTGCAGCCCGTGTTGGCATCAGCTTTGCATGTGCAAGCGTCTTGGCAAATCAAGGTGCGTCGCTTCCTTCACACATGCCAGAGATTCGGCGCATGGCGAATGCGGTGACGGAATTGACGCCAGTGCGCACACTTCTTGACGAAGCAACCGAGGCAACGCCAGAGGAACTTCAATGTGTTGCCAATGCGCTCGATGGTTGGATTGCCGATAGCAAGTGGCCACTTGCAGTCCGTATTGATGGCCTTGCATGGCTTGGGCAGCAGCTTTCGGGAGCACGGTTTAGTAAGGTTCGCGGTGCGCGACTCAAGGAGTTGATGGAGACGCTTATAAGTGCATTGCCACAGGAATTACCACTTCATCCGGTGGATCTAGCAACGCGCGCGCAGCAAGCAACACTTCGTCAAGCAGCATTCTTCCGACTTGAGGATCCCAAGATCGGCGAGCTCCGCCGCGTTGGTCGGGTGCGAGCCATTCTTGGTCAATACATGCGCAGTCGCGCATTCGCGAAGGGTGTTGGGCGGATGCCAGCGATGGGCGATCGTTGGCCATCGGCTGACTTTGCAGCCATTGACCAAGTTCAATCGCTCCTTGGTTCGATTGAGTGGCCTGCGTGCGAGGAGCTATTAGTGCGATGGATGCGTGCCACCATATTGGGCGGGCGAGCCTGGGGCAGTGGTTACTACGGCTGGTCAGTTCCTGCAGGAATTCAGGCTTTGGCGTTGAATGTTGCGTGTGCGTGTTGGCTTGCGCGCGCGCATGCTGCCGCATCGGGTCGGCAGGAGCCACTCCTTGAGGATGTGCGCGCCGCGATCGGTCGTGTCGATCGATCCTGCGGTCGCGCGCCATGGATTGGCAGCCGCGCCGAATCAATGCGCATGGGATTCCTGCGTGTGGATGATGGCTTGCGCCGTGTTGCCGCCTATGCGCTGGTCAATTCTGATTGACAGCCGCCTCGCGGCGTCGCATGCGATACCACGACACCACGAAGGGCAGTGAGATAAGCCCGAGTGGAATGGTGGTGAACATCTCGCCAAGGCTTTCAAGTAGTGCGAGTTGCTTGAATCCACCATCAGCGTGAGAAACATCAATACCTCCACCAGCCATCCAGTTGGCAACGAGGACTGTGGTTGCTTCGCGGAATCCAATGCGTCCAAACGGATTGAGCATCACAGCAATGGCAGCAACGCCAAGGACGGTGACGGTGGCGAATGAAAGTCCAAGTCCGAGTATTTCTGCGGCGCACCACATGCGCACGATCCACAGGAGCACTTCGAACACTCGCAGTATGGTGCCCGTCCAGTAGGTGCTCGGCGTGGTGAGCATGCGGGTCCATTCGCCGAAGCGGCGCACGGCTATCGGCAGGTGTGCAAGCCGTTGCAGCACGAATCCCCCGATTGCAAGTGCAATCAGAACAATTCCGGCCCAACCGAAGCCGGGCACGGGAATCAACGCCGTAGCCGCAATGACTGCGCCGAGTGAAACCAATACGACCAGTGTCACTGCAATGAACCATGCAGTGGCCTGCATGAATGTCAGGCGGTTTGCCAGTAACGCATAGGCGTAGCGCACCGGTATTCCAAGGCGTACCGGGAAGAAATTACTGGTGGCAGTCACGAATGTCAGCCACTGGATCTCCATGAATCCCAAGCGCCGCACGGGCGCGAGCACCATCCAAAAGAGTGCACCATCAATGACCAAACTTACCGCGGTGGTGAGTGCAATGCCAAGCACCAACCACGGTCGTTCGTTCCACGCAGCGGCAACGCTTTCCAAGATGCCTGCGCGAGTTGGATCAGAGGCGACATCGATCGCACCCTTCACCACCCATGCAACGAGCGCAAGTCCCACCAGAAAGCCTACGGCTTGCATCGCTGCACGTTTGGGTGCAAGGAACCGTGCCATCATGGAGCGGAACCCAGTGGTTAATGGGGGTTGCTCAGGCATTAGTGGTCAGAGGATTTGTATGTGGGGGCTTGCGTCGCAGGCGCTCGCGCACAATGACCCAGAGCGCGCGCACGCCGTCGCTCCAGCGGATCTTCTTGCCTTCGGCAAAGGTTCGGGGATCGTATTGGACGGGTACTTCGGCAACGTGGATATGTGCACGCGCAAGTGCCGCCGCAATCTGTGGCTCGATGCCGAATCGCTCTTCAGAGAGCCATGGCTGCACAGTGCGCAACACGGGAATCCGAAGCAGCTTGTAGCAGCATTCCATGTCGTGCACCCCAAGCCCGGTGGCTCGGTTACTCATCCATGTGAGGACATGGTTTCCGAAAGCGTGCAGTCGTCGGTAACCACTGCGCTGACCGCTCCCCCAACGATTCCCGAATACTGCGCCCACGGATGGATGAGTGAGCATGGCAAGGAGTGCACCAAAGTCGTCAGGGTTGTATTCAAGATCCGCGTCTTGCACGAGTACGGCATCGGCATCGTTGGCGCGGGTAAGCACGGCGCGGAAACCAGTGATCAGCGCAGCGCCCTTGCCGCGATTCCTTGGATGGACGATGAGTTCCACCGCCTTGCCACTGCGCGCTGCACACGCCGCCGTCGCTCGCGCAGCATCTGATCGACTGCCATCATCAACCATGATCAATTGAACCCGCCAGTCAGTTGGCATGGGAGCTTCAAGCACGCGGCGAACAATCTCTTCAAGGGTGGGACCCTCGTTGAAGACTGGCATCACTACATGAAGAATTGGCATCCTTTGGGCATTCCTGCGCTGGTCGTCAGGATTGCTGCTCCGGCTTACCGAGCGACGAGCGCATGCTGGTATCTGCCATGATGTTCTGCATCTTGTAGTAGTCCATCAGGCCAAGATTGCCACTGCGCAACGCCTCGCTGATTGCCTTTGGAATCTCTGCTTCTGCAAGCACAACAAGAGCGCGATTCTTCTCGGCCTCAGCTTGATGTTCTGCTTCGAGGGCAACTGCCAATGCGCGGCGCTGCTCTGCTTGTGCCTGGAATCGCTTGGTATCAGCTTCGGCCTGCGCGGTTTGCAGATTTGCTCCGATGTTCTCGCCGACATCAATGTCTGCGATGTCAATCGAGAGAATTTCGAACGCCGTGCCTGAGTCAAGGCCCTTGGCGAGCACTGTCTTGGAGATCTTGTCGGGATTCTCAAGAACACTCTTGTGATCTAGTGCACTGCCGATCGTGGAGATGATGCCTTCGCCGACGCGGGCGATGATGGTCTCCTCGGTAGCACCGCCGACAAGGCGCGCAATGTTTGTTCGCACGGTGACGCGGGCACGGGCCTTCAACTGAATGCCGTCCTTTGCCACGGCATCGATGGTCTGTCGGCCAGACTGCACGCTTGGGCAGTCGATGACCTTGGGATCGACGCTGGTTTTGACAGCATCAAGGATGTCACGGCCAGCAAGATCAATGGCAGTGGCACGGTCCCACGGCAGATCGATCTTCGCCTTGTCTGCAGCGATCATCGCGCGGACAACGCGTTCGATGTTTCCACCGGCAAGGAAGTGACTTTCAAGTTGATCGGAATCGATGTCAAGACCGGCCTTCTTCGCGGAAATGCGATTGAAGACGATCTCGGTCGGCGAAACCTTGCGCAGGCGCATCATGACCAGCTTCAGGAGACTGACTGGCGCACCGGAGAGCCACGCCTGCACGGCAAGCTGGATGTACTGACTGATGACAATCAGTATCACGAAGCCAATGAGCCCGGCGATAGCAAGGACAACCCAGAAGATGATGTTGAAGTTCGCGCCCGCCGGGGCTTGTGCTAGCAGGCTGAATCCGGAGAGTGAAGCGTGTGGCGTAGTCATACGCGGATCTTAGCCGCGCGTCCGTACCACCACTCGGTCCCCGGTTGACTCAACAACCGTCACTGCGGCGCCAATATCAATCATCCCCATTTCCGCAGCCGCCTCGAGGCGCAGGTCGCCGAAGCGAACGAAGCCAATGGGCCGGAGAGGAGTAAGTGCGACGCCGGCGGTACCAACGGCGACTGGACCGGGCATTGCCTTCACTGGTTCTTGACCTTCGATGTCGCCATCAGTACTGCCTAGAACCATTCGGCGCGCAATCGGTGTTCGTGTCCACAGCTTAAATCCGAACACAACCGCAAACGGGGCCCCGGCGGAATAAGCAAGCAGTGCGGCAAAGCCCCAAAGCATGCCATGCATGAAGAATGCGATGATTGATGCCACCAAGCAACTTGCAGTTACTACGGCGAGCACCCCTCCAGTTGGAACAAAGAGTTCAAGTAATCCAAGCACCACTGCTACCGCCAGGAGGATGAATCCGGCGGCGATCCAGATGGAGGAATCACTACCGACAGTGTTGTCGGCAAGGAGAGCGATTGGTGCGTAGCAGTTCATTCGTTGATTTGTTCCACATCAAGAGCGTACGGGGTAGAGCGCACTACCACTATCCGCGCCCCTGTATCGATGACCGGACCGATTGCCTGTACGTCCATGAGTACGCCGGCAAACTCCGCCTTTCCCACGGGTCGAAGCGGTGAAAGAGCAGTGCCGTGCGCACCCACGGGCACTGCCCCTGTGTTCGATGCAAGCATGGATTCCCGCACGCTGCCAGTGGTGGTTCCAAGGATCGCGCGACGCAACAGGCGTGACTCAGGGACAGCGCGCAGCAGTGCCCAGGCTGTACCGATGGCCAAGATGCCTCCGCCGGCTACTACACCAATGGCAGTAGTGAGATCATCGCGACCTTCCGGTGAAGAAAGCGGCGCGTCAAGGAATCCAGCCACCAGTCCAACCAACATGCATGCGCCACCAAGGAAGCCAATGATTCCGACACCGGGAATCAGGAAGATCTCCACCAACACGAGCGCGGCACCCAACAGCACCACTAGTAGCGGCCACCAACTTGTGATCCCGGCAAGTGCGGGTGCACCAACGAGCAGTGCAAGGGCGAGCGCTGCGGCAGCTCCGAACAATCCAATTCCTGGCGCAGCAATCTCGATCAGGAACCCGCCAAGAAGTACCACCACCAAGATCAGTCGAACAGGCCAGCTTGTGAGGAATCGGACGAGGGCATCGCCAGCATGTTCATCAAGCCGCTGCATTGATGTTGCGCCGAAGTATGTAGTGAGCTCTTGGTCGGTGCCCACTTCACGATCAGCAAGACCGAAGGCGATCGCCTCGGGCGCATAGGTCACGAGTAGCTCTTCGGCGCCGTCGACCTGTCCAACAACGCGCCATTCGTTGGCAGTAGCGGCGGTGAGGCGTTCGCGCACGGGCGGGCGCGTCTGTTGATCCTCAACCATGACGTCGCGTTCTGTCGCGTTGCGTGGTCCGTCATCGTTGCGCTTGCGCAGTGATAGGTCAACAAATGGAATGGCAGGTGCGCCCTCTTCAAACGTGACCCGTTGCGTGCCTGCGGAGCGCATGGTTGGTGGATCAGTGCCGAAGGCTTCGCGATACTCGGGTCGACCCACAAAGATCCGTGCGCCCCCGCTTGCTTCCGGAGTCACTCGCTCAAGAAGCCACACTTCATCAGGCGCACTGACAAACGCGCGCACTAAATTTTCGTCGTAGCCGCGTCTGCGCGCGCTATCCACGACCTCAGCCAGCACGGGCGCTTCCATCTTGGCCCGCTCAGCGGTGGGTAGTGGCTGCAATCCCATCCCCGGAAGTACTGCAATCGGTGCTGCATCACCAAACGCCGCACCGGGTGACACAATGATTCCGCGGCAGGCCAGCGCGATGATTGCACCTGCGCTGTACGCCTTCGGATGTACCCATGCCCAGACCGGAAGCGGTGCCCGATCCTTCAGAAACAAACAGAGTTCAAGCGTGGCGTACATGTCACCACCTGGCGTGTCGATCTCAAGAACGACAGCATCAAAACCGTTCGTGGAGGCTTCGGCGATTCGCCGTTCGACGCTTGTACGCGTAACGGCATCAATTTCCCCTTGCACAGTGATCACCGCGAGCCGTGTTGCCTGACGCCATGCTGGGACGGCAACAGCATCGTTTGGAGCCTGACCACGGGCACTTGGTGTGAGCAGCACCGTGAGTGCAAGGAAGATCAGTGCGATCAGCCATCGGTTGAATTTTTCCCCTGAGTGCTGCATGAGTTTGACAGAGGATATCCCGCCCAAAAAGCACCGCGGCCGGCTTTCATTGCCGGCCGCGGGAGTTTTAGTACCGAGGAGGTTCGTTAGTCCCAACTGACTTGATCAGAGCCAGTGAAGTTATCAAGGGTAATGATGCCCGTTGCAGTGTTGGGGTTCGCAGAAGTCCTCTGGATCCAGAGGACGCTGTCAACATTCTTCCGACCACCACTCAGGCAGCCAGTGTCATTCTTGAAGATGTTGTCCTGCGAGAGACCAGCGATCACCAAGTCTGCTGGACCGCCGGTGCAGGCTGCCTGCGCGAGTGGCTTTACATTTTCTGGGTAGGACGTACGGCCGTACTCGATGTGATTGTCGTTGTAGCCGATGTTGCCGTCCCACTCCTTCGTACCGCCGTGAATCATCAGCGTCTTGGAGTTGGTGTAGTCATCACCCGTCACTGCTCCAGCCCTAGGACCACGATTACCCAAGATGGCGAAGCGAGAGTTGCCGGAATTCTTCCACTCCGCCTTGCGACGTGCTGTCGGGTCGATAGGCATGGCCGAGTACGAGGTGTTGCACTGGATAAGCAGGTCGGCCTTGAAGCCCGTTCCCGCTCCTGGATCCCAGTACACGTCGTTCGCTGGCTTGATCATGTTCATGTTGTACGTAGCGCATGGAATCACCTTGGAGTTGATCTCTGCAGGAGACACCATGATCTGTGCATTCACGTAGCCACGCCCCAGCATCGATCCGTGCAGGTTTGCATGCTGGTTCTGGATCTCGTCAATGTCGCCACGGCCTGGCACTGCGCCAACGCGGTTGATTTCGCCTGGCAGAGGCAAGATGCCTTGTGAGTCATTGGCTGCCGTGAGCCAGCCTTGGTGAATCTGCTTGACCTGCGTGCCGTCCTTGACCTGGCGTGCCGTGGCGCGAGCCTTGGCAAGTGCCGGGAGCAGAAGACCCAGAAGCAGTGCGATGATCGCCATCACGACGAGCAGTTCGACGAGGGTGAATCCCTTGTTATGGTTGCGGTTCTTCATGTGATTATTTCTCATGTCGGGGTGTTGGTAAATGAAATGCGGCTTAGGGCCGATCACTGATTGTCAAGCCTGTCATACGTCGGGATGGCAATCCACTTGGTGGAACCGTTGGGATGGATGCCAAGCATGGTGTCGCCGCCAGCCCATGGCTGAGCTGCATTGCTGGTATTCACGTCGAGGCAGCCGTTACCGGTGAACTCAGCCGGGGTGGTGCCGCCGCAAGCAAAGAGATTATCCTTCGTGAGGTTGCCGCCGTTAAAGTTGCCGCACTCATAGAAGACGCCGTCTGGTCGGAAGGTTTCCACGAACTCCATATGGGTGTCGCCGAAGCAGACATTGCCTTCCCAGCTCTTCTGTGGTCCATGGAGGCGCAGGGTTGGGCTCTGCTCGTACTCATCGCCAGTGACAACGCCGTTCTTGCAGCCGCGCGTCGACATATGTGGGCGGGATGAGTCAAGGTTGTTGCGCCAGTGCTGCTGCTTGCGGAGACCGCAGAGGATCAGATGGGCAAATGAGGTGTGGCACTCGTTGGTGCCGATGGCGCCATCGATTCTTGCCTGCATATTGGTGTCCCAGTAGCTGTCCGCTGCCGGACGGTACGCAGCGTAGTTGTAGTTGGTGTACGCCCTGACGATCGGGTTGACCTCGGTGGCGCCGTACAGGATGTCCGTATTGAAGAGCTGCTGCGCGACGCACGCGGAGTACAGGTTCTGCGTCCTGTTGACCGTAAAGTCCTCTTCGCCCTCGCCGGGGATCTGCTGACCGCCGTACGCAAGGCGATTAATGAGACCAGGGGTGGGCATTTTGCCGCCCTTTGACTCATTGGCTCGACTGACCATCGCGGTGTGGACCTGTTTGATCTGGTTGGAATCTTTGACGGTCTTGGCGGTCTGCTGCGCCTTGGCCAAGGCCGGGAGCAGGAGACCAACCAACAGGGCGATGATGGCCACAACCACCAGCAATTCGACGAGCGTAAATGCGCGCTTCTTCATGTTCAGTGACTCCTAGGAGACGATTCGGAGAGAACAACGACTTCAATACCCAACTGCTCGCACGCGCGAGCTGTGATGCCAACAAGGCATCATCAATGCGGGTTCAGAGTGCGCGTTGGAGGAAGGGCCTGTGCACAAACCAGCCAAATGTGGAATCGCTCAAGGCGATCCGCAAGTCGATCGGCAATGCGATCCTTTGGCGGGGTGGCTCAGGCGTCTGGTGATGCCGCTCGGACAATAAATCGTGTCCGGCGGTGCGATGCATCTCTCATGCGGCGCAGTTATGGCATCAGTTCATGTTCCGTAAAGTCCGTCACCGAGGTGTTGGACCGTTCTGCAAGGCAGAACGCGGGGGATGCCGCAGTCGAGAGATGAGCGCATTAGGCTCCAGGCGCGTCAGGATGTCGAGCAGGCGGGGCAATCGCTCCGTCTGTCCAGTACAAAGATACGGCGCCCGGACCGTAAGTGTTGGCAGACCATTCATCTGAATTGCGAGAATTTTGCATTCAGCAGTTCCAATAAGTGCCGCCGCTCACTGGGTGTCACCCATTACGATGTCCGCATGACCTTTGAACAGCAGCTCGCGACCCTTGGACTGACCCTACCCACCGCTCCCAAGCCCGTGGCCGCCTACATCCCGGCGGTTCGCACTGGGAACCTGATCTATGTCTCCGGGCAACTCCCCATGAAGGATGGTCAGTTGATGGCAACCGGGCCAGTGCCTTCGGTGTGCTCGTTCGAGGCTGCACACGCCGCGGCGCGGCAATGCGTCCTGAACGGCCTAGCAGTCATTGGCGACCAGATTGGCGGCGACTTCTCCCGCGTGGTGCGGATTGTCCGGGTTGGGGCATTCGTGCAATCGGACACGGGGTGGACGGATCAGCCGAAGGTGGCAAATGGCGGTAGCGAATTGTTGCAGCAACTGTTTGGTGAGGCAGGTCGCCATGCACGTGCTGCTGTCGGGACGAACGCGTTGCCACTCGGGGCGAGCGTGGAGATTGAGTTGCTTGTTGAGGTGCGCTAGGGCTTACTTGCCGCCGCGCATGGTGAGCGCAAACAGCACAAGGTTGCCCACCACGCTGACTGCGAGCAACGCGAGCACGATGATTCCCACAGGGGTCGACCACGGGCTAGGCGCACGCGCCACGGAAGCGATTGCCACGTCGTCGGATCCCGTGGCTCCGAGTGAGTTCATCCCAGAGATAGGGCTGTCAAGCTTTGGGCGCGCGTGCACAGGAGGGGCACCTGCGGCCACCAAGTCAAGATCCTCAATGAGATCTGCGGCTGTGTGGTATCGCTCGCGCTGATCCTTCGCCATCATCATCTCGATGATCATGGAGAGACCGCCAGAGAGATTGGTAGCAATCTGATCGGGCGGTATCAGTTGTTCGCGCAAGTGCTTCTGCATCACATCTTTCGGGGAAGTGCCATCGAAAGGGACGCGTCCGGTCACCATGTGGTAAAGCGTGGCACCGAGACCATAGATATCAGTGGCTGGTGTTACGTCACGAGCGCGGATCTGTTCTGGCGATATGTAGTACGGCGTGCCAAAGATCTTGCCTTTTTCCTCGGTGATTGCAGCAGAATCGTCGCCTGCGCGCGCTAAACCAAGGTCGGCAAGCTTAACAACGCCGGCCTTGTTGATCATGAGATTCTTGGGCTTCACATCGCGATGAATGAAGCCTTTGGCATGCGCATGCTTGAGTGCGCTCGCTGCTTGTTTGGCAATGTGGATCGCTTCCGCCTCTGGAATGCGTCGCTTCACTTGGATTCTGTCAAACACCGTGTCGCCATCAATGAACTCCATCACAAAGAAGTACTCGCCACCGGGCGCGCGACCAACGTCGTATGCGGCCACAATGTTTGGATCGTTCAGCTTGGCTGCGGCCTTGCCTTCTTTGTAGAAGCGGTCGATGTACTGTGCATCGGAAGCAAACTTTTTAGGCAGTAGTTTGATAGCAACTAATCGATCAAGGCTGATTTGCTTCGCAAGCACCACTGTGCCCATAGCTCCGGCGCCAAGTTTCTTCATGACCTCGTAGCCGGGAATTGCAAGAGCCGTGGGGACGGGCGGTGCGGCCATGCTTGAACCAGACTTCGATGATGGGTCGCCTTCTTCGCCGATCCAACCCCGAAGCGTTTCGATCTGCTCAGCAGTCAGTACACCGCGACCAGTAAAGACCCGGACAAATTGTGCGGCACGCTCTTCCTTGGGAATCTGCTTGAGCACTTCAAACGCGGCAAGCACTTGGTCACGCGTGGCCAAGCCTCGCTCGACCGCTGCGCGACCGATGAGCGTCTCAACGGAATGGCGGGCATTTGCTCCCGACATAGTGGTGCCGAGTCTCGCCCTCTCCGCAGGATCTGGGGTTTTGGTTGGCTGTGGGCGGGAGTCGGACATCGTCAAACAGTTCGCGGTCGGTTCAGTGGGGTTCCTGCCGGGGTGCGAACTATACTTCTATTTCCTTGCAGACCGCGCAGGGTCGACCCATGCACCCTCAGCCCGGACGCATTCTCATGGTGGGGCCACATTCCCTTGGGGAGGTCTGCAGGGCGGTTCCCGTGTTGGCCTCGTTGCGGCGCGAATGTCCAGCCGCGCAGATCGATTGGGTCGTTCAAGAATCGGTCATCGGGGCCGTTTGTGCGCATCCAATGCTTGATTCGGCTATTCCCTGCCCGCGGTACCCGCTGCAGCCCATCTGGAATCCGGCGAAACTGGCCATGGGGTTCCGCTGGATGAACCGCACACTCCGGCACACGCGCTACGACCGAGTGGTTGATGTGCGCGGAACGGCGCTCAGTA
>JBIKQN010000128.1:0-5374 GCA_044349615.1 Phycisphaerales bacterium | reverse complement strand
ACATGATGCCGCTGTTGCCGCCAGGGGCAATCTTCCAGTCGACAGCAAACTCAAAGTCCGCGTACTGGTCCTTGGTGGCCAAGTCTCCACCCTTGCCACGCAGAACGATGGATCCGTCTTCAACAGCCCATTCCTTCGGTAGATCGGTGCGTCGGAAGCCACGGAATGACTTGCTTGCGTCCTTGCCATCAAAGAGAAGCACCCAACCGTCCTTGACTTCGTCTGCAGACAGCGTATTTGGCGCCGTCGGTTCGATTGGTCGAACTGCCATGCATGAAACGATGGAGAGGGTTGCAGCGGCGAAGGCGAGTGAATGACGCATGAGGCGAAGGTCCATGTGGTGGGAGGTCTAGTCTGGAGGGAAGAATATCGTCAGGAATTGGGCGGGAAGACTGGGACAACCAGGATCTTGGTGGGCGCGTCACGAGCTAGTTGGATCACCACTACTTCGGTGCCAACGATCGTCTTCACTGGGGCGCCATTCACCTTCACTTCAACTGTTGGCCGCCCCTGTTCGCCTGCCAGCATCACCAAGGTGTCGACAACATACTTCGGGGGGAGTGAAACAATCTCATAGGTGAAGTCCATGGAGTCATCCGGAAGACGCTTCCCCCGCGCCTCAACAATGGCGGTTGTTCCATCGGCAAGGCGCAGCGTGTACCGCATGGCTCCGTTTGGACTCCGCGCGTAGACCACCTGCGCACGCAGCAACTTGTCATCCAAGAGGAGCCGCGGCGAGGGAATCTCCATCCACGGAATTCGAACCGTGAGCGTGTCCGAACTTGACTTGCCGGTGAGCGCCGGAGTCTTCGCCTGCGGATCCTCGCCGGAGATGACCTCTCGGATGCACCCTGACACAGTGATGCCCGCAGAGACGATCGCAAACAGGGCGCCGTTCCGCAATTTGAGAAGTTTTTTTAGGTTCATTGCCGACATCGTAACTCAAGGACCAAACGCGGCTTCCGTGCTGCGAATGCCCGATCGACGGCAAATTATGAAAAACGACGTGATGGGTTGCCCATGCGTTTTACGGATTTCGTCATAGTTGTGCCCTTTGTTTACGTCGCGTCTAGCCCTTTCAAATGGAAGCACATGAAACTCAACTCTATAGCCGTTGTTGTTGCCCTACCCCTGGTATGCGCCGCTGTTCCTGCTAGTGGTGGTCTGCAAGAGGGGGTGTTTGTCTCGCGCACTAGTTTTGCGCCCACTCCGGGATTGGTAGACGACTCTGACTACTTAGTAGGTGCCCCGACCTACCCGGCGACCTACCAAGCCTCCGTCACTAGCAACTCCGCTACCCTCAACTGGTTAGCCAATGGCAGCAACTTCGTTGGCACATGCAACGGGGCCACCAATTCTGTCACCAATGAAGTTGAAGTAACGGGGCGGTCCCAGTCCATCACCTTGATCTCCCTAACAACGGCTAGTAATTTCTCCATCAATTACAGCATGTCCAATGTAGTCCGCGCTGGCAATGAAGTCACGTGGTCTCTGGTTGACACCAACACTGGCGTGCCGGAGTTTGGGCTGCAGTTTGACGGCATCGCAGCCACTGCGTTCGGTGGCGTGCTCGACACGTCTGCCAATGGTTCTTTCGCAAGCACTGCGTCGGCCGGCACCTACTGGCTCATCATGTTGGCCGAGTGCGACAACCTTGGTGGATCCTTCTCCTACGACGCCACATTCTCCGCCGTGCCCGCCCCGGGCGCCTTGTCTGCCCTCATCATGGCGGCTGCCCTCCGCGGACGGCGACGCCGGTAGTTGATCAGGGAATCATCCCCGCGAACAGCACATCAAAAACAAACAAGCCCCGCCATCTGCGGGGCTTGTTCTTCAAGGTGGACCATACTGGATTTGAACCAGTGACCTTCTCCGTGTCATGGAGACGCGCTAGCCAACTGCGCCAATGGTCCGACGCAGGCAGTCTATCGGGTTCGGCGCCCGCGGACAAGCAGCTAAATCAACGGGGAATCAGCATTCATCATTCGCCCCCCAATTGAGCGAACAACCCACAAGTTGAACGGCTTCTTGCAGCAATCCACACCAATCAGACGATGACATCTGCGAGAGTTACCCACCCAAAGGACGATCGATCACCATGGAACAAACCCCCACTCCGCGCCCCCTCGACATCTTCAGCCCAGGCTTCGGTCTTGCCATGGTGGGAGTCGGCCTGTTGGCACTCGCAGCCGTTGAGGGAACGGGCATGTTCCTCAGCAGCGGCGTGAATGCTTCCACCGCGACAGCGGCATCCGATGGATGGATCAGCAGTGACGCAGCCATGGAATCGCTTGGTTCATATACGGCATCGAACGCAATATTCGAACCCACATTGCTGCTTGAACCACAGTCGGCTGTCGGCACTGGTCCTGGCGCACCGCGCTCAACGCCTCGAAACGCAGCGCCACCTGCATCGGGCTCGCTTGTCGGCATCGCTGCCAATCCAATTCCCAACGGGACCGCCGTCTATCGCCTGTGGTCGAGCGGACGCGTTGAAGCAATGATCACTACCGAAGAGAATGTGTGGAGCCAATGGGTACCCGTTGCACCGGGTCAGACCACGGACATGCGTCGTCCGCTTTCAAAGTCGGACAATCCAGACACGAATCCGTGACCTCAGCAGTTGCTCTGACTGCTCGCCTTTGGGCTAACAACACGTGGTCATCCGCCGAAACTAGCAATGCAGCCATGAATGCGTGCGAGGGTGCTCTGCCTTCCAAGGATGGCAAGCGTGTCAAAGATCGGTGGACTGACTGTTCCGCCGCTCACTGCAATCCGTAGCGGCTGTGCGACCTTCCCAAGATTGCCTTCAGTGTGCTGCGTTGCATACGGAGTGATGGCCTGCTCCAGTGCAGCAGCACTCCAGTCTGCGCATGCTGCCAACACCGGAAGCACTGCCTTCAAATGACCCAGGCCATTGGGCTCCGGACCCAACAGTGCCTTCTCAACATTCTTGGAACGCTCCCATGTCAGCGCTTCGTCAGCAATGATGAAGAATCGATTGGTACGGAACATTTCATCAAGCGTCTTTGACCGCTCATGGCTTGCACCGGCAAGCTGATCAAACTGTGCGCCGGTGATCTTCGCCATGAAGTCCGCATGAAATTCCTGACCATGCAGGCGAGCCCTTGCAACGAATTCTTCCCGCGGCATGCCAGTGATGGCATCGCAATTGAAGGCCAGTAATTTGGCACGATCAAACTTCGCAGGCGTCTTGACTACCCGCTTCAAGTCGAATCGTTGCTTCAGGAATTCCGTATCAAACTTTTCGATGTTCTCGCCTGGGCTCCATCCATTGAGTGCAAGGAAGTTGCAGAGCACCTCGGGCAAGTAGCCGCTCTGCCGGAAGTCATCCACATTGATTTCTGGCAGGGTCACTGCTAGCCCTGCTGCAAGCGCGGAAGCCTCAGCAAGTTCAAGTTGCGTGTTCTTGTCAGCAATCCATGCATCAAAGCGCGCTTGCGTGATGGTGCCAACTGGCGGCGCCGTCAACTTGCGATCCACCACTGTCTTGCGCAGCACTTTGTCCTTGTCACGCTTGGACATCTTGCTGCCATCGGGATTCGTAATTAAGGGCAAGTGCCCATAGATCGGGCGCCGGAATCCCAGCGCATCTTGCAGCACCATGTGCTTGGCGGTGTTGTTGAAATGCTCCTGCGCGCGCAATACATGCGTAACACGCATGAGCTCATCATCCACCACCACCGCAAAGTGATACGTTGGAAATCCATCAGCCTTTCGAATGACAAAGTCATCTACTTCGCCAGCAGGAAGCGTGGCCTCTCCCAGGATCTCATCCACGATGGTGATCGGGCCCTCCGGAGTCTTACAACGAATGACTGCGGGGCGACCTTCTTTAAGCCATTCAGCCACCGTTGCCTTCGGAAGGTTTGCCATCTCCGAACGGTCATATCGATACGCCCGACCTGCAACCTTTGCGGCCTGGCGCTTGGACTCCAGCTCCGCAGTGGTATCGAAGGCGTAGTAAGCCTTTCCCTCGTCAATCAACTGCGCGAGGTAGCGGTTGTACACATCAAGCCGCTCACTTTGGAAATATGGTCCGTGCTCACCGCCTCCGTGCGTGCCAAGCACCGGACCCTCGTCCCAACCAATCCCTAGCCACGCCAGATCCTTGAGGAATCCAACACTGGCGGAATCGCTTGATCGCTTTTGGTCAGTGTCTTCGATGCGAAGCAGGAAGATGCCGCCCTTCCCCTTGGCGAAGGCCCAGCAGAACAAGGCGGTGCGGGCTCCTCCAACATGAAGGTGACCGGATGGGGACGGAGCGAATCGGGTAACGCAGGAAGGGGTAGGCATGAGAGGAGGCAAAGGTACCGGGGATCAGGCTTTCGCATACGAAGGGGTCCGAGTCCTGCCTTGGCGCCCGCCAGTCCGCGCTTGTAAATCAGTACCCTTGCGTCATGCCTGCCATCGTCGGTCTCATTTCCGACAGTCATTCGCGCTGGGAACGCACCAAGCGAGCCATTGAGGCCCTGCAATCCAAGGGTGCAACGCTCTTCATCCATTGCGGCGACATTGAGGATGACTTGGTCCTCGATCAATTAGCCGGGCTCAACAGCCACCTCGTCTGGGGAAATTGCGACTGGAACCGTGACTCACTTGGTCGCTACGCCCAGAATCTTGGCATTGCAGTCCACGGGGATGCCGGCGAAGTAACCGTGGACGGTAAGCGCATCGCCTTTACACACGGACACGAACTACCCGCCATGCGCGCGGCGGTCACGGGCGGCGCCCACTACCTGATTCACGGCCACACCCATGAACTCCGCGACGAACGCACCGCGGGAACGCGAATCATTAATCCAGGCGCCTTGCACCGCGCACCACGATTCACAGTGGCAACCCTTGAGCCAGCTACCGATCAACTGACCATTCTTGAGGTGCCAGCATGACTGCCCCCAATACCGCGATTGCCCTACTGATAGCAAACTTCGCAAGCACGTACTTTCTTACTGGCCTCATCTGGACCATTCAGGTCGTTCACTACCCGCTCTTTGCTCGGGTAAGCCGCGATGCATTTGTTTCCTACGAAGCCGCGCACACACGACTCATCACCATGGTTGTTGGACCAGCCATGTTCATAGAACTACTTGCCGCCGTTGCGATGATCGCGGTTCGGCCGCGCGGTGTGCCAGCCTGGGCTGCATGGGCTGGCCTGGCGCTCGTTGCAGTGATCTGGCTGTCCACCGCGTTTCTCCAGGTTCCTATGCACAACACCTTGGGAAACGGCTTTGACCCCGAAGCGCACGCGCGTCTAGTTCACACTAACTGGATTCGCACGTTCGCATGGACTGGACGCGCCACACTGCTTACCTGGTGCGTCTGGACATGCATGACACTCGCACCGCACATC
>JBIKQN010000127.1:0-5390 GCA_044349615.1 Phycisphaerales bacterium | reverse complement strand
TGCTTCCGCGGCGGTATGCAAGGTTGCAAGGTGCCTGACGGTCTCCCGCCACTGCGCATCAACATCATCGCGATGGACAACCTCCTCCCCGACAACAGCTGCCGTTCCGGATGCCATCAACAGGTGCTGAGCAACGACGGCGCGCGTAAATGGCGGTGCCGATGGTCCAAACTTGGTGGAGTACTGCCATGCGGGCACCTGTCGCGCATTTTCGATCGGGCGAACCACGCCCGGCACGGTCATCGCATGAACAACCAGGGAATCACCCGCATGACCAACGCATGTTCCAGCAGGCATGAACGGAAGTGGGAAGCGGGTTTGGCGATATGCCCGAGCGCGACCAATGTTCATACGCATGTAGCGATCAAGTCCATCGGCATCTGCTGCAGTGATCATGGGCAGGAAAGCCCAGACCCGAGTAGCGGGACCATCGAGCTCTCCTAGGGCTGTCGAGAATGCATTGAATGCAGCCTGCGCTAACGCTTCGCCGATGCATCCGCTGTTGACGGGCACGCTTGCAGAAGCGAGTGAGGCGCCGTGCTGCTGCTGCAAAGCAACCCATGATGGCAAGTCCGCGGTGGCATCACCGGTGGCCCGCCATAGCAAGGAGTAGTTTCCAGATGGAGCACTCGCTGGGCAGGAAACGGAAGACAAAGGCACCACGGTCATACTGTAGCAAACGACTTCAAATCGCCATGGGCACTTGCCTGCACTGTCCATGAAAAACCATTGGGGTCAGTACAAGAAACTGCTACTTCGTTGCTTTGTCTACTGGCAATTTCAAGCGCAAGCGCCGCTGGGCCAGCCACGCAGCCGATCTCCGGAATCATGATCGTGGCTCCACCATGGCCAGTCATCGCCGGACGAGACCCGCCACGCTCAACAATGCCGTGCTCAAATCCTGTGACCTCCGGTAGCAATTCCGGGTTACTTCCATCAATCCGCTCCATGAGAAATGCCATGCCCGCCGAACCGCTTCGTACTGCACGGCCCGCGCAGTGGCTGAGGACGGCGTCAATGGTGGGATGCGATTCATCGGCCATCACAACCAGCGCACGGTCCCATTCGCCTACTCGAATACGGCACGACGCTAGGAACATCGCCTCCAATCCCGCCGTGCGAGTACCGATGACTGTCGCACTAGCGGCCCGCATGCCAAGACCAAGCGACACATGGGCACTGCCTACATTCGGAACGGATTCTGCAAACAACACTGGATTTGCCAGATCTATGCCAGAAGCCAGAAGGTCACGGTAGTACTGCTCCGTGAAACTGGCCGCGCCGTGCCAAGAGGCAGCAAGCAGTGGAGTCGATGCCAATTCGTCCGCAGTGAGTCCGGCAGCGTCACTCAGGTCCCGGCAAGCAGCGAGCATCAAGCGAGGAAGCAGAGCCAATCGGCGCGTTCGAGATCGATCAAGAAGTGGCATGAGCGTCTCCTCTGAAACATCACGCTCAGTGCTATCAGCAAGTTGCCGGAGACCTGATAGCCCACGCCCCCCAGCAGAGACGCATCCAACCGCTCGAATACCAACGCGGACCGAGGTAGGTGCTGCCCTTCGCTCGGTCACTGTCACGGGCGCACCGTTGCCGCCACGGGTCACCGATAGAGCCACATTTGCTCCGCCAAAGCCAGCAGCCAAAACTGTGATCCGATGAGGCGATCCGGCGCGCGGCTCAGTGTGCAACAGGTTGATGTCTGGGAAAGCGTGGCGATCAACCGGCCTGCCAAGGCCCGCTGGCATAAATCCTGCGTCTGCGCACTTGAGCGTTGCAAGCAATTCCAAAGCGCCTGCAGCACCGAGCGGATGACCGAATCGACTCTTCAGAGCAGTCACCGCAATACCAGGTAATGCCGCACCAAAGGCTGTGCGATACGCCTGATACTCCGCTGCGTCATTTCCAGCGGTTCCAGTGGCGTGAGCAATCAAGAGGTCAGGCAGACCATTCACAACCGCACTGGCAAGCGCAACAGCGGCCCCCCGACCTTCGGGATGAGGTTGAGTCAGATGATGCGCATCGCTCGACTCGCCAATGGCGTCGATGATGGCCAACGGACTTTCGCCGCGTGCCAAAGCCTCTGGCAGCGGTCGGAGGAGGACGAGCGCACACCCTTCACCAAGCTTCATGCCCTGACGGTCGTGAGCGAAGGGACTGAGTGGGCCGGTGGCTACCAACTGCAGCGCTGAAAATCCGCCATAGGCAAATTCAGAGATCGGGTCGTAACCGCCAGCAATCACGCATGACGCCGCACCCGAACGCAACACCGCGCAACCGTGCGCAATGGCGCTCAGTGCCGAGGCACAGGCGCAGGACACCGTGACTGCTGCCCCAGCGATCGGAAGTCCGGCCAATGCTTGACGCATGACAGAACCAGCAGGAATACCCGTATAAGACCGCATTGCATCGGAGATACATCCAGAACTTTCAAAGCGCATCGCCGCACCGCAATGGCGCATGCCTGCCAACGTGGTGCCAAGCACCATCGCCACCTGCGAAGCGTCGACAGCAAGAGTGGCTGTCGGATCGGTGCCGAGCAATTGATCAAGCGCACGGCGGAGCAACTGTTCAGCGCGATCCGGACGCTGCGTGTGTTGCTGTGAACCATCCGAAGCACCATCTGTAGACACACCAAGGTCAACCTGCCCCGCACCTGCCTCAGACGCGGGTCTCTGTTCCAAAGCACTCGCGGGTCCAATACCAGAGTGATCACCGCGCAGTGCAGCAACCATGGAGTCAAGGTCAGTACCCATAGCACCTAAGGCCGCCACCCTGACAATAGCAATCGGCACGCCAGTCACCGTGCACCCCGCGGCGAACAGACCAACGCAACCACCGTGCAAACACCAGCAACCGCTGCAAGCATTGCCATGGACCGGACATCAAAGCGACCGTCAATCGCTGCGCTACAGGCATCAATGGCCCATGCAGGGAACAGCCAACCACCCACAGTAGCGATCGAGCTAGGAAGCAATATCCGTGGAATCATGCTTCCTGAAAGTGCGCTCAGAACCAAGGTGATCACAGGCGCAATCGCTACAAACCGAGCACGAGAACCACAAAGTGCCGCAAGGGCAACAAAGAAGGCTGCGCTCGCACATGCAGCAACACCACTTGCACATACCAAGGCAACCACAGAACCTGGAACTATCTGGAACACCAACGCAGCCCACGCAAGCGTCAAAGCTAATTGACACCACGCAATGACTGAAATTGCACTGATCCGTGCCAATGTGCAGGCACTCGCACCAATGCCGAGCGATCGCAGTCGATCCTGCAATCCAGATGCATCGTCACCAAGGCTACGGGATGCAATCGAAGCAGATGAGAACATCATGAATATGAGAGCAATACCTGCCGCACTTCCGCGAACAAGCATGCCATCTAAAGAACTCACTTGTACCGCTAGTACCGGAAGGTCAACAGCAAAGGCGCGCGCATTGGCTGCATTCACAAGCTGCAGTGCCGCGTCGGACGCTCCCGGGAGCGGAGACGCTGCCTCAACCGAAACATGAGCATCAGCACGGTTAAATCCGTCTGGAATGCGAATAGTGGCAAGCGTTCCATGACTACTAGCTTCCGCATCCAACAACTCATAGACGTGGACGCGTTGCATCGATGATGACTTCATTGCTTCCGCAAAGAGCCGTGCGTCGGCAGATCCTGATTCGTCAATAATCGCAATCTCAAACCGAAAACCATCTGTCGCTTCAAGATGCCGGTAGAACAGCGCTATCAGGGTAAAGAAGGCGATCGGCGCCAAGAGCGTGAGGAACGCAGCCACTCGATCCGCCATGAACGACCGCAACATCACAAGCGTCAACGTCATCATGCCCCACCGTCCCTAATCTGCATAAACGCCATCCATTGCGCGGGATGCCTCCGGATGGCCGTCTCGAGCGCCGAAACCAACGCGCGCTGCGCCGGATGAGATGCCACCTCCGCAGAGCGCAGCGATTCCACTTCGCAGTAAATCGGCGCCATCATTTCCACTTCGAGTTCCTCACCATGTCGGTAGCAAAAGGTAGGAACGATCGGCGATCCGCATGTCAACGCCAAACGAACGGCGCCAGTTGGAAGAACCGTGTCCTCGGCACCCAGGAACGGGATTCGAGACCCCTGCTGCATTGGCATGACGCGGTCCGCATGCAACACCACTACTTCATTCGATCGGAGTGCGTCTTGCAGTGCTGCCCATGCAGATACGCCATCACTGACCGCGTGCTCAATGACCCCAAGCGACTGTCGTAGCGCACTGCGTGCACGCTCAAACCGTGGCATCGGATCGGGATGAAAGAGCACATGAATGCGTGGCTCAAACTTTCGCAGAAGTGCAATGGACGGCTCGAACGCTCCCATATGAGCACTCGCCACCACCAGCCCATGCCCCCGGCTGTGGTCACGGGCGGCGTGATACTCCTGTTGCCCTGAAAATCTAGAAACGCGCGCAGCAAGGACATCCGCTGAAATCCCCTCGGATAGCAGTATGTCTGCAATGGATCGCTGCATATTAAGCGCCATGTCGGCTGCCACTGCACACACTTCGGATTCCGTGGCAATCGCCCCAAGTGCTAGACGTGCGTTCTGGCGGAGGATCCTCCGCCAGGCTGGCGCTGCAGCCATTCCACCCATGGCAACGGCGCGTCCCATGGCAGGCGCAAGTGCGGGCATAGAGCGGATGGCACGAAAGTACAGCCCATCAACCAAGATTCGTGCAGGATGAAATGCAGAGAGTGTCACAGACAAACCTCCACGCGCTGCGCAAAAACTGGCAGCCCATGCAGCCATGACGGCGCATGCGATGCCAGAATGACCGCTCCGCGTCGAGCCAACACAGCCTCAACAGCCCGAACTAAAGCTTCGCGCCCACCCGAATCAAGACCTGCATCCGGTTCATCAAGTACAAGAACCGATGGCGAATGAATCACCGCACATGCAAGCGCTGCGCGACGGCGCAAGCCACCTGACAATCGGTCGACACGCTGTGTGGCATGCGGCTCAAGACCAAAGTCACTCAGGCAGCGCATGACAGCTCGTGGTCGTTCAGCGCTGGGAACCTTTGCCAAACGTGCGGCCGTCTCCAGATTGGCAGCAACGTTGAGCGCAGAAAATAAGCCACCTTCCTGAGGATGAAATCCAGGAAGTAATGCCGTCTGGTCAATCCATGCCCGACCCGCCGAAGGCTTGAGTGCGCCAACCATGCAGGCCAAGAGCGTGCTCTTTCCAGAGCCATTCGCACCAGTCACATGCACTAGATCGCCAGAACGCGCAACGAAATCAACCTTAGAAAGGATCGATCGCGCCCCATAGGAAAAGCAAATTCCCTCAGCGCGCGCAAGTGGTCGACACATCGAAGACGGTTCCAATGGACCCGGCACACCAGTCAGAACAAA
>JBIKQN010000126.1:0-5407 GCA_044349615.1 Phycisphaerales bacterium | reverse complement strand
AGCGGCACTCTGACTATTCGATCCGTTCGTTGGCTATCAATATCCCTGGTCATCCACCGCACGAAGCCACCAATCGCACGCGCGTTCGTTGCGAATTCCACGGAATTTCGGTTCGGCACACTTTGTATCGCACAGTCACTCCCCGCCGACAAGCCGAAGTACCTCAGCAACCGCCTGTTCGAGTTCAGAGTTCGGCACGCCTTCCTCGCGGAGGATCTCTTTCACCGACTCGCGCACCGCGGCTGCAACTCGACGAGTGGCATTGAAGCATTCCGTACGGGATAGCCCGATCGCGCGCGCTACGTCCTCATACGGCATGCCGTCAATCAAGTGCATGCGCAGAACGGCATCATCATGCTCGCGGCCTCGATCAACAAGCTCAGCCTGCACACGCGCATACGACTCATTCACAATCGCCAAAGCCCACGCACGATCAAACGCGGCGGCCGCGTCTTGACTGGCGGTCTCAGCAGCTCGGAGGTCTGTTGGGCCGTCATTGGACATGCGCCCACGCTCGCGTGTCACATCTCTGCGCACGCTGCGGCAGTGGAAACTCATGGCATTCATGAGCCACCGGCGAAGGGGCATCCCGCTGCCACGCCAGCGCGCAAAGAACGCGTCATCGGCCATGGGGCCGACATAGAAACCAGAGACCAACTCATCACGCTCACCCGAGTCACGCAAACCACTCGCGGAGACATACGCGCTGAGCGCTTGCGTGTACCGCTCCATCACATGACGACGCAATGCGGCTCGGGCTCCGTGAGCGCGGGGAATTCCGGCGAGATCACCGGAAATCGCGGCACGCTCGCCGTCTTCGGCGATGGTGAGTTGCGCATCGATCCATGTGGCGTGGGTGCTGGGGAAGTGGTCCGTCGGCATGGGGCTACAGGGTAGCGGGGTGTTACGGGGATCAGTGGCGGTCGACTATTAACCCGCCAGAAACACCGTGAATCTCAATGCGGTGAATCACCATATTCCCGTTCAGCCGTCTCAATCCATTCACTCAGCCGATCACGAAGGGACTCTGGTACACGCGCTATCCATGATCGATCAATGGCTTTGGCGCGCCAGGGGTCAGCGATGTGAACGCGGTCGTGGGTTCGGTTCGCAATAAGCTTCATGGTGAGTAATAGCCCAAGTTCGGATCTGGCCCATGGGAATGCCGGATCGCGGATGCCAGGACCAATGTCTGGCACGGGCTCGGTGGCCCACTTTGAAGCGGATTCGCCAGCGATAACGATGTGAATGGCATGCTTTGGTGTGCCATCTGGGCCGTCAAGAAACATCGGAATGCCATTGACTTCCACAAACTGGAATTCATGCGCGCGGACCGCATCGATCGTTCGAGCAAGGTCGGCGCGGCGAAGGCAGACGTCCACATCCTTTGTGTTGCGCACGTAGTCAGGATTGGCGTGGGTCACCCATGCGATGACTGCCATCCCGCCACAAACCGCATAGGGAATGCCAGCCGCATCTAACGCCGATGTAAAGCGCTCGGCGCGACTGTGAAGAAGTTGCTGCATATAGCCCGCCGCCATAATGCCAGGCAAGCTTTCCCAGACCGTCTGGTTGAATCGCATGCCGAAAGGTTACGTGCGACGATCATCTTTGCCAAATTGAAACCGCCGCCCGAAGGCGGCGGAAGTTCGTGTGGGATTTCGGAATGATGACTGTGCGCAGCGTTAACCCTAGCAAGCTCCCCAATGGGCCAACAAGACACCAAGGTCTGAACCATTTACGAAACCATCAGCGTTCAGATCGCTGGCGAGTGATACTGATTCCGTTGTGACCGGTCCCCAGTATGCCAACATGATGCCGAGGTCGCTGCCGCCGATGGTCCCGTCTAAATCGATGTCACCGATGCATTCACAGGTGTCCGGGGTGCCGTTATGGTTGATATCAGCCAGCTCGCCGCGGAGGATCTGACCGTAGTCGACGGTACCGTCGTTGTTGCAGTCGGAGGACCATTCGATGATGTAGTTCCAGACACCAACATCACAGCCACTGGACTGCACAGACCCGCAATCCAACCCATCGTTCCAACTCGAGGTCCGACCACATCCCCCACCCTCACCTTGCGCAATGTAAGACACGATGGTTTCGGTGCCGGCGCCATTTGGTTCACCCGGCTGCCATGCGGTGAAGGCCCACGGCTCCCCACTTGTCCATGCCCATTGTCCACCGGTGTATACGCCGCCAATGTACGGACCCCAGCGCCCTGACCATGCATCATCACGGCCGACGAGTCGACCGCTGATGAACGAGTGCTCCGCCTCTGTCGTCTCAGAGGCGAGGTACCCACCAGCCCCCTGTGCGAGAGCTGATGCAGTGGACCAGCACAGGTACGAGGCATTGCGCTGCAGCATGTACCAATGTCCGTTTCCGCCGTCGACAGTGCGCCACTGCACTGGATAACTGCCCACCACGCACGTCTCGCCGCGCTCGCAGCAATCGGGGATGTCGTTGCTATTGGCGTCAGGCAGCGAGCCGTCTCGGCACTGGCCGTAGTCGACGATGCCATCGTTGTTGCAGTCGGCTGACCATTCGATGACCGCAGAGACGGCTCGGGAGCCCCACCCCGGAAGGTCGCATGCGTAGTCCTGCCACTCACAAATTCCGTACCGATAGAGGTAAACACATCTTTCGAGCGAACCATCAGGATTTCCAGGGTGCCAATGTGTGTAACCAACCACTTCCCCAGAATCCCAACAACCATTCCAACAATCACCCCCATCACGGTGCATACCAATCATTGGTCCGAGGAATTCGTTGCCCCACGCGTTGAGGTCTGTCACAATCGTTTGAACAAAGTTGTCCTCTTCAAGGCTAGTGATCGAAAGGAGGTATCCGCCACGATCAGCCGCGTGCTGTCGCGCACTGTCGCCAGTCATGGTTGGACCGAGATTACTGACTTCATACCAATGCCCATTCCCCCCATCCTCCACGCGCCATTGCACGGCATCCCCGGCCATTGTTTGCGATGCAATCATTACCGCCGCAACACCAACCGCGCTCATTTTCTTCATCATGGTGAACTCCTTACTGCCCGCTCCGGAATCGGGCGGTGATCGGAGTAATCCACCGGACGACCATGCATGCTGCGGACCCTCGAGCGAAGTAGTCATCACTCCCGCAAGCACAGCCCCATACAGGACTATCGCGTGCCACGATGATGTTTTTATAAACCACGAGTGGGGGGCGCGGCTCCACTGCTGACCGCCATCACAACCCACATCGGGCCCCGCCGAAGCAATCAGCCTTCGCGCTCCCGCTCGGTCGATCCTTGGCAACTGCTCTGTCGTGGGCTCTGGTTTGCGTTGCTCTTGCATCCGCGAGAGCAATCCAGCAAACCCGCGCGCATGCACGGGCTTATCCACCGCCCAGCAATTCTTCAACCTCGCGCACGGTGCGTTCCACATCTTCCGTCACGACACCTTCGCCACGCACCACCTCGCGCAGCGCTTCACGGATGCGATCACTCACCCGCCGCACCATGTTTGCGCATTGCTGCCGGGTGAGACCAAGGTTGGTACCAATCACCGCGTATTCCACGCCATCGATCACATGGCGACGGAAGACGTCGTACTCGTCCAACTTGCCGCGCGCCGTAAGATCGGCGTGTACTAATTCATGCGCCGCGTTGAGAATCTCGAGCGCCCACGCCTCGTCGAACGCGCGCACCGCGTTGCGATCATCGACAAGCCGATCGTCGGCATTGTTGGCATGTGTTGCGGAACCATCACCGCCGGCGGCGAGCTCAGCGCTTTCACCAGTACCGAATTGTCGAAGCCGGTCTCGTGCTCGATCGCGTATGACGCCGCGGCCGTAGAAACTAATGCCATTCATCAACCAGCGCCGCAGCGGCATGCGGCTTTCGCGCCAATCAGTCAGGAATCCGTGCGCTCCCACGCGGTCTGCAAAGAAGCCACCCACTAGTTCGTCTGCGTCACCGAGTTGGCGCATGCTGCTCCCGCGCACGTACGCCCGCAATGGCTCGTGGTAGCGCTGCATCAAGTGTTGTTGCAGTGCGCGTCGGGCGGATAGGCCGTCTTCTGTGTGTGCGCCTGCACGCTCAGCGATAGTCAACTGCGCGTCGATCCAGGTGGCGTGGGTGCTTGGGAAGTGGTCCACCGGCATGGAGGGCAGGGTAGCGCCAGTAGCAGGAATCTTTCCGAAATTCCGCAGCCATCCGCGTGCCCTTCCGCAGCGGCCCGATCATGGCGCGCATGTGGAACGAACTTGGAACAACCATCATGGAGACCTACACTGATGCCCATGGACCTGCGGATCACCATCGACGATCGCACCCTTCGGAGCGCAAGCGAGCTCACCGGCCTGAGCGACCCCGGCGCGGTGGTTGTCCATGTCTTGGAGCGGTTCGTGCGCGATCAGGCGATCCAGCACCTGATCGACCGGGCGGGGAAGCATCCGGACACACAGGCGCCGCCACGCAGGCGGGAGCCGGACTTCCGGACGGACCTGCCACCGAACGATGCGTGAGCGCGGTTTCGGCGGGAACCATACTGCCGTTGGTCTTGGTCGACACCTGTGTCTGGGTTGACCATGATCGCGTCGGCGTGCCGTTGCTTCAGGAATTACTCCTGCAGTCACGGGTCGTGACGTCATCCGATGTCGTGAACGAGCTCCGTGTCGGATGTGGTTCCTCGGCACTCGAACTATCGAATCGGGTTTCCGCGCTTCCATGGATTGCCGCGCCGGATGATCGCGCCCTCATGGACTTGATTCCCATATTGGGGCTGCGGTGCTGTCGCATCGGCGTTGCCGACGCACGAATCGTGCTCGCTGCCCATCTTGCGGATGCGAAAGTGCTGACTTTTGACCGCAACCTCAAGCAGGTTTCCGAGCGCCTCGGATGTCGGTTCGCGCCATGATCCGCAACGTATGCGCGCAATGGCTTGTGGTAGCGCTGCATTAGGTGCTGCTGCAGCGCGGAAGCCCATCGCACTACACTTCCTTCATGATGTCCACGGGCGAATCTCCACGATTCCTGAATCCCGCAGTGTGGTCGGCGCTCTGTGATCTTGGTCGCCGGTTCTCCGGGCGTGGTCTACGGGTGTTCCTGTTTGGGTCATTCGCGGCCGGCACGCAGCACCCGGGGTCAGACCTTGATCTTGGCTTTGAGACCACTAACGATACCCCCGCCTCAATCATTGATGAACTTCGCCACGCGGTCGAGGAGCTACCGACTATTCGGCACATTGACCTAGTGGACTTCTCGCGCGCAGACCAGGACTTTGTGCGCGTTGCACGCACACACACGAGGGAACTTGCATGACGGGCGCTTCACAAGACGAGCGAATTCAATTACTGCGCGCAGACCTTGAGCGTGTTGTTGGTGCCCTTTCTGAATCACTTGCGCATTCAAACGAGCGCTTTGCGCGTG
>JBIKQN010000125.1:0-5420 GCA_044349615.1 Phycisphaerales bacterium | reverse complement strand
GCGCTGCCAAGGCGCTTGATGATGGCGCTGCAACCAACATCGATGCCCTCATTGAATTCCCCGATCCGAAGTACGCCATCGGCGGAGTGACAATCAATTCAAATGACAAGGGTGCGCTGATCATTGACGGAAGCAATTACATTGTTGGAGGCGAACAAAAGTTCCCTCGTAACAGCAGCGCCATGGTGTCTGCAGACTTGCGGGTCCGTGGCTTCCAAGTAACAACTGGTCAACGCCTGCTTCGCCTTGACGCGTCAGCGAAGGCTGATGGCGTTCGCATCTTCCCTGACTTGAACGAATGGGTCCGAACCGCTGGTACCGAGGCTCAGTCAGCGCGGGTTGCCGTCATTGATGCCAATGGCGCGAAGTATTACGCGGTTGGCATGGTTGAGGATGATGGCGATTGGGTGTTCGTCCGAAGCATGGGTGGCAAGCCGCTGACCCTGAAGGACATTCCCATCCAGCCGCTTGGCAGCGGTAAGAAACTGATGCTGCACTTCCGCCTGCCCGCCGAGACCGCACTCAAGGGTTTGATTCTGACGACTGGCAAGGAAGATCGGCTCGTCAACACCATCACGCTGACATCGCCGAAGGACACCAACTGATGACCAACACGAATACCAAAGTGAAGTGCGACAGCGATGCCCGTCATGCCCAGGCTGCCCAGGACCCGTGCGGGTCTGCAAGCACCCGGAGATCCACCCGCTGGAGCATTGGCGTTGCAGTTCTACTTGCTGGCTTGGCATGTGCAGCCACTCAGGCGATGCAGGCTGCTGACCCAACCGTTCCCCCTCAGCCAGATAAGGGATTGAACCTCTACAGTCCTGTGGGCGGCTATGCACTCATGGCTCTTGCAACCGCAGCCGTGATTGCAGTCAACCTGATGCCCGCCAAGCGCGGCCATTTGGACTGATGATGGACTCAAAGAGTCTTTGAACGCTCTGCGATCTTGCGAATCATTCCGCTGAAGATCAAGGCGTGCATCGGGTACAGCACATACCAGTAGAGCAAGCCGAACAGCCCCTTGGGTTGGAAGAATGCAGTTTGCAGCAACTCAGTCTGCCCGTTGTCGGCCGGCCGTGCTTCTAACTGAAGCCAAGCAAGACCAGGAACTTTCATCTCCGCGCGGAGTCGGATCATCCGACCCGGTTGAACATGTTCGACACGCCAGAAATCAAGGGTGTCGCCAACACGCAGATCATCTGGATCCCGGCGACCGCGGCGCATCCCCACTCCACCAAAGAGTCGGTCGAGCGTGCCGCGGATCTGCCAAGCCCAGTCCATGTACAGCCAACCTCGCGCTCCACCGAGCCCAGCAAAGCTGCGATATACGGCAGCAGTCGGTGCATCCACCATCAAACGGCGTCGCTCAAGGATCATGCCCTGGGTACTGATGAGCGTCACTGGCGTTCGATCACCTTGACTGGAAACAAGCGCGTCACTCCAGGCCGTTTCCACTTCATTGCTGTCAATCTTTCCCAAGGCCAGCCGCACAGCGGTGTCATAGTCCATGGGCTTGATTGCCGGGAAAATGGTGAGTGCGGACGGATCGCGCACAATCACTTCATTGCCAAGCCCCTTGATGAGTGGCTGTGCAATGTCAGCTGGAATCGGCGTTACAAGATGCACCCAGTAAGACGAAAGGCGCGGCGTGAGGACCGGAACTGCAATGAGGCGCCGCTTCAGTCCGCGAGCGCGGGCATAGCCAGTCATCATGTCCGCATAGGTCAGCACATCGCGGCCGCCGATCTCAATGATTCGCCCCACGCTTGCAGGACAATCGAGGGCGGCAACTAAGTAATCCAAGACATTGCGAATCCCAATTGGCTGCGTCCGGGTGAATACCCACCGCGGACAGATCATCACCGGCACCCGCTCGGTCAGGTAACGAATCATTTCAAATGACAGGCTGCCAGAACCAACTACTACTGCAGCCCGGAACTCCGTGACTGGCACGCCTGCTTCACGAAGCGCATTCCCAGTTTCATGGCGAGAAACCAGATGCGGGGAAAGATCGGGGGTTTCCTCGCCAAGTCCGCCCAAGTAGATGATCCGCTCCACGCCAGCGGCCAGAGCAGCCGCAGCGCAGTTCCGCGCAGCTCGCATGTCACGCTCGGAGAAGTTGCTGCCGCCTGCCAAACTATGCACTAAGTAGTAGACAACGCGCACGCCTTGCATGGCTGCTGTCAGCGTTTCGGGGACAAGGACATCACCCTGCACCACCTCAACGTCTTTCTGCCATTCGCGGCCCTCTAGGCGGGAGGGATCACGGACGATGCAGCGAACCCGGTGACCCGCTGCTAGCAGTCGAGGCACAAGGCGACCGCCAACATAGCCAGTGGCACCAGTGACAAGGATCAGAGAACCTGTAGTCATATGAACTGGCTTCGCCGGCGGACCGCCATCGGATGCTGCCTAAATCGACTCACGCCTTGGCTGCGACCGCAATTTCCTTTAACCAGCGTTCCACATAGTGAATGTCATGGCGGCCAGCGCGGAAATCTGGGTGGTCAAGCAACTTGAGGTGAAGAGGAATAGTGGTCTTCACCGGACCAATCTTAAATTCGCGCAATGCTCCCTTGAGTCGCTCAATACATGTCGCGCGATCGGGCGCATGGACAATCAACTTGCCAATCATGGAGTCGTAGTTTGGCGGGATGCGGTATCCAGCGCGCGCGTGGCTATCAAGCCGAACGCCCGGACCGCCAGGTGCTGCATAGGTCTCGATCAGCCCTGCTTGTGGCATGAATCCACGGTCAGGATCCTCGGCATTGATACGCACCTCAATAGCGTGCCCATTGATGTGAATGTCCTTCTGCGTGAATGGCAATTCCTCGCCCGCAGCGACGCGAATACCAGTCTTCACGATGTCCACTCCAGTAATCATTTCCGTCACCGGGTGTTCCACCTGAACACGGGTATTCACTTCAAGCATGTAGAAGTTCTGTTGGCGATCCATCAGGAACTCAACCGTGGCTGCTCCGGAATAGTGTGCCTCGCGAATCAGTTGCGCTGCACTTTCACAGACGCGGTCACGCTTCTTTGGATCAACTTCAGGAGCCGGAGCCTCTTCAATAAGCTTCTGATGGCGACGCTGACTTGAGCAATCACGTTCGTAGAGATGGACGGCATGACCGTGCTTGTCACCAATGGTCTGCACTTCAAAGTGCCGCGCGTTTTCTAGGAATTTCTCCACATAAACGCCGCCATCACCAAATGCTGCGGCCGCCTCCTGACGGGCTGCTTCAATACCGGCGCGCAATTCAGCTTCATCGCGCGCAATGCGCATGCCGCGTCCGCCGCCGCCCGCCCGGGCCTTGACAATCACTGGATACTCAATCTCTGCGGCTACCTTGACTGCTTCGTCAATGTCTTCAATGGCATCTTCTGTGCCTGGGAAGACGGGCGTACCAGTCTTGCGAGCAAGGCGCTTGCAGTTGACCTTGTCGCCAAGTGCGTTCATGGCTTCCGGGCTCGGCCCGATGAATTCAAAGCCAGAAGCTCGGCATACTTCTGCAAAGTGTGCGTTTTCACTCAGGAATCCGTAGCCAGGATGAATGGCTTCTGCGTGACTCACTTCAGCCGCAGCGATGATCCGCTCGATCTTGAGGTACGACTCCTTTGAGGGTCCCGGACCAATGCAGATGGCGCGGTCGGCCTGCTCAAGCCAAGGGCCACCCTTGTCTGCTGATGAATAGACACACACGGCCTCCACACCGAGTTCGCGACATGCACGAATGATGCGGAGGGCAATTTCGCCGCGATTGGCGATGAGTACACGCTTAAACATGGCGGGTGAGATCCTAGGAGCGTTAGCGGCGCGCGAATTCACGCGCGCCGTTGTAGGGGCTAGTCAGCTTGGCTTGATCATGTACAGCGGCTGCCCGAATTCAACTGCTTGACCACTCTTCACAAGCACCTTGGCAATGACGCCCGAGCGCTCGGCCTTGATCTCGTTGAAGATCTTCATTGCTTCCACGAGGCACACCACTGAGTTCGGACCAACTTCGCCGCCAACGGAGACGAAGGATGGCTTGTCGGGACTCGGTGATGCATAGAACGTGCCAACCATCGGACTTTCAATGGCGAGTAGCCCTGCATCTTCCGAGACTGCTACGGGCGCGACCACTGCAACTGGCGCTGCTGCCGCTGCAACTTGCTGAACTGCTGGAGCCGCATGGTGCATGACTTGCGGGGCGCCTTGAGCCGTAGCCCGGCGGATGGTGACCTGCTCCTCCTTGTCGCGGAGGTCGAGCTCAGTCAGATCGCTCGTGGTCATGAGGCGAACGAGTTCCTTCAACTTTCGAATGTCGATCATGGGAATGCCATTATAGGGAAAATGACTCGATTGCGAGTCGATCATGCCGCGATCATGGCTAGATCTGCGTGGATCTTGACAGTGCTAAGCAGAGTTGCGCAGGAGGCGCGTTGAACCACCGGGCGAACAGGCGTTTATGGCGTCCCGCCAAAGGGCACCATCGACCGCGGCGGACCAAGGATTTCACGCAAGATGAGCGCCCGGCGCAATCCAGCACGGTCGCGCAGCAAGGCCTGAGCTCGCGCCGGCGCCGAAGCGCTGGGAGAACCAATGCTGTTGGCGGTGATGCGGGACGAGATGATCTTGGGAGACACAGTCGCCTTGGGACGGGTGGCTGCTAGCTCGCTGTCTGATCGCTGGACCGCTGGCGGTGCCTTCCGTTGTTGGGCAGTGATGCGAGCCTTCTCGGCAGCTACCTGCTGCTCAAAGAGCCGGGCCTCTACCTGGCGCCTGCGAGAAGCCGCTGCTTGCAGTTCGCTATCTCGAATCTCTCGTCGCACTACGCCGCGTGCATCAATCGCTGTAGCACCGCCAGTGCGGGCGGTCACGGGCGGAGTGCGCGGAGCAGTTGCTGTAGTCCGCATTGGAGGCGCGGGGCGTGTGGGCGGCGCCTGACGTACGACGACCGACTTGCGCGTAGCGGTGGTTTCCGAGCCTGCGGAGCGCATCAGGCCGGATGCGGCCTTGGCTGCCTTCCGCTCCTTGTATTTCTTTGCGATCGCAAACCCGGCATTGATGACCAGAATGATCACAAAGATGATGAGTTCGGTCTGCTTCATGGTGCCTGTGTTGGAAGGATAGCGCGGTAATCGGCCACTGCAATCCGACCGCTACTCCCGATGGCCTCAGCCACGGCCACTCCAAGCAATTGTGGCAAGGTGCTCCCTGTCAAAAGGGCGGATGCCTTCCCGAAAGCCCGGGTTTCCCCGTCAGCGATGCACCACACATCATCAGCAATGGCTGACGCCACGGCCAAATCATGCGTCACCGCCAGGATGGTGGCCCCTGCTGCAGCCTCAGCACGGACCGCCCGAACAATCGCAGCGGCTTCCGGGGGGTCGACCGCTGCAAATGCTTCGTCAAGAAGGAGTACCCCACCAGG
>JBIKQN010000124.1:0-5436 GCA_044349615.1 Phycisphaerales bacterium | reverse complement strand
TTGTTCTTTTAGGTTGATCTGCAGACAGGTTGTATGGCGGGTCCACACATGGTCCAGTGCTGCTACTCCTCGCGCTGCTCTGACGGCTTGTTAACACCGCTAGGCACATTTCCCTTCTCGGTCCAGTCGGTTGCGCGGCTGCCAAGGTTCAGTTCGCTTGGCATGGTCTTGCGGTAGCCGAGCTTTCGGATGATCTCTAAGACGTCAGTCCAAGAGGGGAATGTTTTGTGATTTACGCGCTTGAATGCATCAATCGCTAGCAGGAAGAGATACTGCTCGCGGTTCATCTCGCCTTCTTCGGCGGTCTTGACGAAGTCTGTCAGGCGTCGACCTGGACCACGACGACGTTCTAGATTCGTTGGATCAGTGGATGCCCCCGGCAGATCCCGCCGGTCAATGCCGACACGCCGGTCCACAACATCCGGCACCTGCGCATCGGGTTGTCCAGGGGTCTGGGCGGGGTCTCGTGGCTTGCGTCGATCTTCGGAAGTCATGCCCAAAGTGTATCCGTCCTGCTCCGGCGAATTGCGTGGTTACGATGCCTGTGATGCATTCGGACCCCTCGATGCGACCCGCCTCCACTCGCTCCACTGTGATTGCCCGCATTGCGGCAGTTGCAGCCATCATCTCAGTGGCTTGGGCTTCTGCATCGGGTGCAGGCACCATGCAGACGGCGTTGGCAGACACAGCACCCGCTACTACGCAGGCGCCCGCCGCTTCGCCGCCAGTAGTGGTTCCAAGTTCAGCGCTTCCGCGCATCCTGGTGTTCAGTAAGACCACTGGCTTCCGACACGCTTCGATTCCTGATGGCATCCGGACGATGACTGAAATTGGGGCTGGACGTTGGTCGGTAGATGCCACGGAAGATTCGTCCGTATTCACCCCTGAAAACCTAAAAAAGTATCGCGCCGTTGTATTCCTCTCCACCACGGGCGATGTGCTTGACGCCGCTCAGCAGAAGGTGTTTGAGGACTACATCCATGCTGGCGGTGCATGGGTGGGCGTGCATGCTGCCACGGACACTGAATATGACTGGCCGTGGTACGGCAGGTTGGCTGGTGCTTGGTTTTCGAGTCACCCGAAAGTCAACCAAGAAGCGACGGTCGTCATCGAAGATCACTCACATCGCAGCACGCGGATGTTGCCTGCGCAGTGGAAGCGACTTGATGAGTGGTATGCGTTTCAGAAAAATCCCCGCAACAATGTGCATGTGTTGGCATCGCTCGATGAAAAAAGTTACGACCCGGGTAAGGCATCCATGGGGGGAGACCATCCAATCATGTGGTGCCATGAGTTTGAAGGAGGCCGCGCCTGGTACACGGCTGGTGGGCACACCAAAGAGAGTTACACCGAGCCGCTCTTTCGCCAACACCTGCGTGAGGGAGTTGAATGGGCGGCAGGTATTGCAGAGGGTAAGGCGGCAGCCATTCCCACAAAGCCATCTGTGCAAGTCTTTGGCGGAACAAAAATCATGGCAGACGCATCACTGACGATGGCGGCGATTCCAACATCACTCGCACTTGGGGCAGCATTCCTAGTGGCAGCCATCATGTTGGGTGCGACTGGGCGGGGTATCAAGGGACCACTCCTGAACTGGGTTTTTCCAGGGCTTGGACATGTGGCACTCGGGCATCGCAAGCGCGGATTCCTAGCGATGGCGGCAGTTCTTGGCATGTTTGGTTCCGGTCTCCTGATAGGTGGCATAGACGCAGTTGATAGCGTTGACGACGCCCCATGGTTCATCGCACAGAGTGCCAATGGTCCAATCGCTCTTGCAGCAGACTGGGCGAATCAGAACATTGTGAAGACTGGCAAAGTTGGGGAATTACTCCCTGCGCCGGCACCACTCGATCCACTGGGGCGCCCACTGCCAGGGCGACACACGATGTCTTCGTTGCGCGGTTTGGGTGCAGCCAACGAATTCGGCACGCTGTTCATTGCACTTGGCGGCATGATGAACTTCATATTGATCATGGCCATCAGTCGCATCGACTGAGATAGCTATGCGCTGGCGCCGAGCGCCTATTCGTGCGCTTCGCCAAACATCACTTGAGCAATCGGTATGAGTCGCTCCGGAAGGCTGAGAGCAACTTCATCGCCAGCTTGGAATCGTGTGTCGCCACGGACGCGGTGCGTTCGCGCGCCGCGGATCACGAGCGCAATAGTGATTTCACCTGGCAACTTCGCTTCAGATAAATACTTTCCATCAAGCATCGAAGCGGGCTGCACCACCATCATCATCATCCGTGTGTCAAGTGGCGTCTTCGTCACCATGTCGATGGTGGCTGATGGACGCGGAACTGGCGGGAGTCGCAACTGCAGAAATCGCATCATCCATCGGACGGTCGATCCTGGAATAATGCTGCCCACAACCACGCACACAAAGACCACGCTGAATCCACGCGATAATTGCTGCTGCCCATCAACTGTATCTGCGGCAACCATGGGGATCATCATGAGGATGATCGGCACCGCGCCGCGCAGCCCAAGCCAGGAAACCGCTAAGGACTCGCGGAGCGAAAATCGGAACAAGAGCAGGATTGGCGTGACCACTATGGGTCTTGCAACGAATGCCAAGATCATGGCAATCAGTGCGCCACTAGCGATCACGCGAACATCAAGCAATGTCTCCGGTATCACCATCACTCCAAGCACAAAGAACATCACAATCTGTGCTAGGTAGGCAAGCGATGCATGGAAGCGGACGATCGTGCTTCGAAATGGCAAATCAGCGCTGTTTCCAAGGGTGAGTGCAGTCATGAAGACCGCAAGCAGTCCGCTTGAGTGAAGCAACTCGGCTACTCCATAGGCCAGCAGTGCCAAGGCAATCGTGATGATCGGATAGATCTCTGGAGAGTCTTCTTCAAAGGCTGAAAGCCCTAGATCGCTTAGCCAACCGATCACTCCGCCGATGAGCGCCCCAGCACACATCTGCCAGACGATGATGGGAATGGTGGACACCTCGAACGAACCACCCATGGAGATACTGGTGAATGTTGCCACTAGGACAAATGCCATGGGGTCGTTCAGGCCACTTTCCAGTTCCACGATTTCGCGCACGCGGCCGCCAAGACGCTCGCGTGCCAGGATTTGTAAGACGCTTGCAGCATCCGTGGATCCAAGAACCGCGCCGATCATGAACGCCACGGACCATGGAACGCTTGGCACCAGAAGGCGGATGATGCATGCAGTGGCGCCTGCAACGCCGAGGACGCCAACAGTGGCCAAGGTGATGGAGGGCAGCCAGATGCCACGCACTTTTCGTATCTCGGTGCTGAGTCCTCCGTAGAAGAGGATCAACGCCAGCGCAATGTTTCCGATGGAGTAAGCACCCTCATAGCCTTGCAGAACAGCACGGATCTCAGTCTGCCCGCCGATCAGCATGCCAACGCCGATGAAGCCAAGGGCGGTCGGGATGCCAATCCGGGTAGCCATCTTGGTACCAAGAGCAGCCACGGCAAGCATGAGCCCGCAGATGATCAGGACAAGGGGCAGATTGTGGGTGGCGGTCGGTGGCATAGGGTGTGCGCTCTTCTGGAATCTGCGGACATTCCCGAGCCATGGCAGAATAGCCACATGCAGCCCGCATTCCCCTTTGTTAGCCGTGTTTCCTTTGAGGGTACGGATTCCCGAAATCCATTCGCATTTCGGCACTATGACGCCGATGCGCATGTGGAAGGGAAGCCAATGCGCGAGCACCTGCGATTTGCTGCGTGTTACTGGCACACCATGCGCAACGGCCTTGCCGATCCATTTGGCGCGCCGACTGCGCTTGTGCCGTGGGATGATGGAACAGACACGCTTTCCAATTGCCTGCACCGAGCCGATGCGTTCTTTGAATTCCTAGAGAAGTGCGGGATAGACCGCTTCTGTTTCCACGACCGGGATATTGCGCCGGAGCTTGGAACGCTGCGTGAGTCGAACGCCATGCTTGACCGCGTCGCGGAACACTTTCAGCAGCACATGACTGCAAGCAGCAAGAAACTTCTTTGGGGCACCGCGTGCCTCTTTGCACACCCGCGTTACATGGCGGGCGCCGGCACGAGCCCTGATGTTCGCGTCTATGCACATGCATGCGCGCAAGTGAAACATGCCATGGAAGTGACGCACCGTCTTGGCGGTGATGGCTATGTCTTCTGGGGTGGGCGCGAGGGATATTCAAGCCTCCTGAACCGCGACATGCCGCGCGATCTTGGTCACATGGCGCGGCTTCTACAAATGGCGGTTGATTGGAAGTCTGAACTTGGATTCCGTGGCGCGCTTTACATTGAGCCAAAGCCGCGTGAGCCAAGCGTTCATCAATATGACTTTGATGCCGCCACGGTGCTCGGGTTCCTACGGGAGCACGGGCTCATTGGCAAAATATCACTGAATATTGAGACAAATCACGCCACGCTGGCGGCTCATGAGATGGAGCATGAGTTGCGTGTGGCCGCCGCTGCGGGCGCACTGGGATCCGTGGATGCCAATATGGGAACTCCTCATTGCGGATGGGATACCGATCAGTATCCAACCGACTATGCGCTAGCAACGCGCATCATGGAAGTGATCCTTGCGTCTGGTGGTTTCACAAACGGAGGCCTCAATTTTGACGCCAAGCGTCGCCGCGAAAGTTGGCGCCCGGAGGATCTCTTCCACGGTCACATTGCATCGATGGATGCGTTCGCGTTTGGACTCAAGGCGGCCGCGGCCCTTCGTGCTGATGGCCGGCTTGCTGCCGCACTCGCCGCGCGGTACTCGTCATGGAGCAATGATCTTGGGCAGCGCATCGAACAGGGCGCTGCGAATTTCCCAGAGATAGAGCGATCGGTCATTGATGAGCGCGTTGGGCCGCCAGAGAGCGGTGCACAAGAGCGTTTAGAAGACACCTGGAACGCAGTGGTCTGGGACGGGCGCGCGCGGCGCTGAAAGACCGAATCACGGCGCGATGGTGACGCGGCGGTAGACGCCGTTGTTTTCTTGGGCGATGGATTGCAGCGTCAACACATCGCCCTCGCTGGCGAATGCAACGGTATTGATCGTTGTCAGCAGTTCCTTGTTTCCAGCGGCAATCTCATCTTTGAGCATGCCAACCTCGCTACCGTCGAACTCACCGTCACTGAGCAGGAATATTGCCTCTGGCTTCATCGCTAGTGCCATGCGCATGGAATCCCAGGTGCCGCTCGAGGCTGCGGGGTCGGATTCGCGACCGTTCACCCAACGGATTGCAGCATCTCGGTTGGCAGGGGTCGCGGCGAGCCACTCACCAATTGGGGGCATCGGCAGCGCATTCGTGTAGACAGTGCCCGATTTGTTGGGACTTTCAACAAGTTTGGCGCCATGAGCGGGCGAGAGCCCAAAGAGAATCACCGTGAACTTGCAACCAAGAGCCAGCGACTGAATGCTCTTGGCAAGTTCGGTCTTGAGCAGTTTCTCGCGGCCGTCATCGTTTCGCAT